>CAZYQV010000278.1:0-2515 GCA_964649775.1 uncultured Rikenellaceae bacterium | reverse complement strand
CGACACCAATGAGATAGAGAAGCTGGTGCGGCGATACAATGCCCGCATCCTGGAGGTCACCCCCGACTATACCGTTATTGAGAAGACAGGCCACAAGGAGGAGACCCAGGAGTTGCTGGAAAAGCTGAAGCCTTTCCGCCTGCTGGAGTTCGTCCGCTCGGGCCGCGTGGCCATCACCAAGCCCATGAAGGAGCTGGTGGTTCACCTGCAGGAGAAAGAGGATGCGACCCATTTTGTACAGAATGAAAACTAACAGAACAAAACACTAATCTTAAAATTTAAAAGACATTAATTATGGCACAGATCAATTTCGGAGGAGTTCTTGAAAATGTTGTTACCAGAGAAGAGTTCCCCGTCTCCAAAGCATTGGAAGTATTAAAGGATGAGACCATCGCTGTGATCGGGTACGGTGTACAGGGACCGGCACAGTCACTCAATATGAAAGACAACGGTTTTAACGTGATCATCGGGCAGGCGCCCGAGTTCAAGGAGGACTGGGACCGTGCCGTCAAAGACGGCTGGGTGCCGGGGGAGACGCTTTTCCCCATCGAGGAAGCTGCCGAGCGCGGCACGATCATCCAGTATCTTGTCTCCGACGCCGCCCAGCGGGCTATCTGGCCCACCCTGAAGCCCCATCTCAAGGAGGGTGATGCGCTCTATTTCTCGCACGGCTTCTCGATCACCTTCAAGGAGCAAACGGGTGTCATCCCTCCGGAAAACATCGACGTCATCCTGGTGGCCCCCAAGGGGTCGGGCACGAGTGTGCGGGCCAATTTCCTTGCCGGCGCCGGCATCAACTCGAGCTATGCCGTCTTCCAGGACTATACGGGCAGGGCTGAGGAGCGCACCATCGCCATCGGCATCGCCATCGGCTCGGGGTATCTTTTCCCCACCACCTTCGAGAACGAGGTATACAGCGACCTCACCGGCGAGCGGGGGGTGCTCATGGGCGCCCTCGCCGGCATCATGGAAGCCCAGTACAAGGTGCTGCGCGACCACGGCCACAGCCCCAGCGAGGCCTTCAACGAGACCGTCGAGGAGCTCACCCAGAGCCTCATACGGCTGGTCGACCAGAACGGCATGGACTGGATGTACGCCAACTGTAGCGCCACAGCACAGCGCGGCGCCCTCGACTGGAGGCATCGTTTCCGTGAGGCTGTGATGCCGGTGTTCGAAGATCTCTATGAGAGCGTAAAGACGGGCAAGGAGACCCGCCGGGTACTTGAGTCTACCGGTCGTCCCGACTACAAAGTACAACTGGAGAAAGAGCTCAGGGAGATGCGCGAATCGGAGCTGTGGCAGGCCGGTGCCGCCGTACGCAAGCTGAGGCCCGAAAACAAATAAACATCCGGCATGGACGAAAGAGTATATTTTTTTGATACCACCCTGCGCGACGGCGAGCAGGTCCCCGGCTGTCAGCTCAACACAGTTGAGAAGATACAGGTAGCCGAGGCCCTCGAGGCCCTGGGGGTGGACATCATCGAGGCAGGCTTCCCCATCTCCAGCCCCGGCGACTTCAACTCTGTGGTGGAGATCTCCAAAGTGGTGACCCGTCCGGTGATCTGCGGTCTCACACGCGCCATCAAAAAAGATATCGAGGTGGCCGCCGAGGCACTTAAGTACGCCAAACATCCGCGTATACACACCGGCATAGGGGTCTCCTATCATCATATCCACTACAAGCTTAACTCCACCCCCGACGAGATCATCAAGCGGGCGGTGGATGCCGTGAAATATGCGAAGAAGTTCGTGGATGATGTGGAGTTCTATGCCGAGGATGCCGGACGTGCCGACAACGAGTATCTGGCGCGTGTGGTGGAGGCGGTGGTGAAAGCCGGCGCCACGGTGATCAACATCCCCGATACGACGGGCTATGCCCTGCCGTGGGAGTTCGGTGAGAAGATACGCTACCTGAAAGAGAACGTGAAAAGCATCGACAAGGCGATCATCGCCACCCACTGCCACAACGACCTGGGCATGGCCACGGCCAACACCATCAGCGGTGTCATCAACGGCGCCCGTCAGGTGGAGGTGACCATCAACGGTATCGGCGAGCGTGCCGGCAACACCTCCCTCGAAGAGGTGGCCATGATCCTGAAGAGCCGCTATAAAGACCTGCACTTCACCACCGGCATCAACACGAAGAAGATCTACAAGACAAGCCGTTTGGTGTCGTCGCTGATGAACATGCCTGTGCAACCCAACAAGGCCATCGTGGGACGCAACGCCTTCGCACACTCTTCCGGCATCCACCAGGACGGCGTGCTGAAAAGACGCGAGAACTACGAGATCATCAACCCCAAGGATGTGGGGATCAAAGAGTCGAGCATCGTCCTGACGGCCCGCAGCGGCCGTGCGGCGCTGAAACACCGGCTCGACGTGCTGGGGTTCAAGCTCAACAAAAAACAGCTCGACGAGGTGTACCAGAGGTTCCTCGACCTGGCCGACAAGAAAAAAGAGATCAAGGACGATGACCTCGAGGTGCTGATGGGCACCTTCAAGCGGGAGGACCGTA
>CAZYQV010000277.1:0-4771 GCA_964649775.1 uncultured Rikenellaceae bacterium | reverse complement strand
TTTATGAATGATCGATATGGTATAGAGCCTGTGACCTGCCGGGATCGACGAAAAGAAGAGGATAAGGGATGCCGGCATCAGTCATTGTGTGAGTGCTTTTCATCGGATGCCTGTAAATGGTTGTTATTAATCAGATAAATTACATTATGATGAAAAAAGAACGCAAAGTATTGTTCCTTCTCCTGGCCTTCTCTTTTTCCTTTTCCGGCCTGTTTGCACAAAAGATGATCTATGTGAGGCCTGCCGGCATCGACGATGTGCTGATCAATCCCGGTATGGGCTTCATGACCTTTCAGCGTTTTAACGGCGACACCCTCAATATCGGTATGAGGTGGACCGAAGGGTTTCCGATCGAGTACCAGCCTTTTCACGGAAGCCTGAAGAATCCGGATTATCCGGAGACCTCCATCGCCTATTTCCGCATCTACTGGCGGTATGTGGAGCCTGAGCAGGGCAGGTACAACTGGGATATGATCGACCGGGCGCTGAAGACGGCCCATGCACGGCATCAGACGCTCATGCTGCGCATAGCTCCTTACGGGTCGGGGCATGACCGCAAGACGGATGTGCCCGACTGGTACAGGGCCATGACAGGTGAGAGGGATGAGTGGATGCCGGAGGGGCAGGAGGGCTGGCGTGTGGACCCCGAAGACCCGCGGTACGTCAAATATTTCGGGACGATGATCAGCCGTCTGGGGGAGCGTTACGACGGTCATCCCGACCTGGAATCGGTCGATCTCTCCATCGTGGGTTTCTGGGGCGAAGGACGGGGCTCGGCTATCCTTTCGCGCGACACACGAGAGGCCCTGGTGGATGCTTATACCCGTCATTTCCGGAAGACGCCGCTGGTGATGCTGCTCACCGACCCGGAAACGAACAGGTACGGTTTGTCGCAGGCGGATGTGGGCTGGCGGGTGGACTGCATCGGCGACCTGGGTTTCTGGGCCACAAAGGAGAACGGCGGATGGGCTCACATGTACAACTATTACCCGCAGGGGATCATCAACGACGGGATGAGGGATGCCTGGAAAAAAGCTCCGGTGACCCTCGAGATCTGCGGCACCTTCAAACGCTGGAAAGAGAAAGAGGGGTACACGGTCGAAGATGTGGAGTACATCATCGGTGAGACACTGAAGTGGCACATCTCTTCCTTCAATGCCAAGTCGTCGGGGGTGCCGGAGGAGTGGTGGCCCCAGATCAATGACTGGCTGAAAAAAATGGGATACCGTTTTGTGCTGCGCAGCTTTGCCTATCCCGAATATGTAGGGGCCAACAAAAAACTTCCTTTTCAGACCTGGTGGGACAACAAAGGGGTGGCGCCCTGCTATAAGAAGTTTTTGCTTGCCCTGCGGCTGACCGACGGCAAACGCGCTGCCGTGATGGTGACCGATGCGGATATCACCTCCTGGCTGCCGGGCGACAACCTGTATGATGATGCGGTCTTCGTCCCGTGGGATCTGCCGCCGGGGGAATATACCCTGCAGGTGGGCATCGTCGACAGACAGACCCACACGCCCCGTGTGAAGCTGGCCATCGAGGGACGGGATGCGGAGGGATGGTATACGATGGGCAGGATAACGGTGCGGTAGGAGGAAAGGAATGTAGTGATCTTTTGGGTTTAATATGAAGAGATATGAAAACAACAGTTGACAGAAGGGGGTTTGTCAGGACCCTCTCCCTCACCGGGGCAGCCCTGGCCTTTGGAGATCTTACGTATGCTTTTTCACGGGATGAGGCAGATAAGCTGCCCTCACTGCTTGTCGATCCTCAGGGGCATCCGATCACTACCTTGTCGGGCTGGATGAAACAGCGGGAGGTGATAAAAAAACGGTGGCTTGATTATCTGGGGGCTCTGGCGCCCAACCCCGAGCCTCCGGAGCTCACGATCCTGCAGGAAGATCGTCCGGAGGGGGTGAGCCGCCGGTATGTCGAATATGAAGGAGAGCCCGGCGAGAAGGTGCGGGGATACCTTCTCATGCCGGAGAAGATTGACAAGCCCCTGCCGGGGGTTGTGGCCCTCCATTCGACCAGCGATAACCAGATGGAATATATCGCGGGCATAAAGAAAGGGGACAAGGCAGCCTTCGGGTATAACCTGGCCCGGCAGGGCTATGTGGTCTTTTGTCCGCAGTGCTTTTTATGGCACGACAATGAGGGCCGTTCCTGGGCGCAGCAGAGCGAGCACTTTCAGCAGAGCCACCCCCGTTCCAAAGGGATGGCCAAGATGCTGTTCGATGCGCAGCGGGCGGTCGATGTGCTGACCTCTCTGGAGGAGGTGGATGCCTCCCGCCTGGGGGCTGTGGGCCATTCGCTGGGCGCCAAAGAGGCCTTCTACCTCGCGGCATTTGATGAGAGGATAGGGGTGACCGTCAGCAGTGAGGGAGGGATAGGCATCAACTTCTCCAACTGGGATGATGTGTGGTACCTGGGGAAAGAAATACATGAATTCGGGCATTACCATCACGAAGTCCTTTCGCTGGTGGCTCCCCGCCCTTTCCTGTTGATGGGGGGAGACAAGTATGACGGTGAGAAAAGCAGGCCTTACATAGAGGCTGTCAGGCCGGTATATGAGCTGTACGGAAAAGGGATGGCCCGCAACCTGGCGCTGTACAACCATAGAAAAGGACATTCGGTCCCTCCCGAAGCCGAAAAAAAGGCCTATGAGTGGATCCGGAAATATATCGGAGAGCAGGCAGGATGAGCCGGATGCCGGTCAGTACCGGAGGGCGTTGTATTCTTTCTGGAGGGCCCTGAGGTCTGCCCTGTCGCTGTCCCCCTCATGGACCACCAGACGGTAACGCAGTACGACCGGTTTGTCCGTGGGTACAGCCACCCTCTCCCTGCCGGGCCAGACGATGTTCTGCATGCTTCCTTTCTGCCGCAGGATCCAGGGCTGCGGATATCCCGGGTCGCTCTTATGGCACATCAGCGTGAGGCCCGAGGGCTTTCCTTCTTTCCCAAAGGTCCCGGAGAAATCCATCCAGGGGCCGGCCTTCACCTGCAGTGTCTGAGGCGTTACCCTCCCGGTGGAGGAGATGAAGGTGAGATCGCCGGGTGTACGTATGTGACAGCAGAAACCACCGTAACCTTTTTCATTGTCGGAGCCTCCGAGAGAGACCCCCGGTACGAGGGCACGAAGGGCGATCCTGAAGTCGATGACCCGGTAGTCCCCGGTGGAGGGACGTACAATGATCGTGGTATGTTCGTCCATATAGGGCTTGCCGTTCTCATAGTTTTTCGAGCGCCACAGCACATGCAGGTCGAGCTGTGCCTTGCCGGGCCCGGCATCTGTCTTTACCTCCGCCACATCATAGGTGACCTCTTCCATGAACCATCCGTCACCGATGCTGTTCTCCCCGATATAGTGCTGGTGCCAGGCCCAGTAGATGCCCCGGTGATAGGGATGGTCGGCGGGGAACTCTTCGGTAAGCGTGTCGCCGCCGAGGCTGTAAAGGGGATGGATGTAATTGGAACAGATGTATTTCCCTTCCGAGATCTTTGGCTTGCGCCGGTAGAAGAATACGGGTTTGCTGTTTTCCAGGACTTCCACCCCTTCATCATTTTTGTTAAAGGTGAAAGGGGTTTTTTCGTCAGCACATGAGAGGAGAACAGTCATCATCAGGGAGGTCAGCAGTATTTCCGGTTTGTTCATGGTTGCAAAAGGGTCTTGAAGGTATTGTCATACGATCTTTTTGTTGACGGGGTCCCATTCCACGCGGCGTTTTTCCAGATAAGCCTTGTTGGCCATGATGCAGGTGATGCCTTCGTCGAAGGCCCGGTCGATGTTGGCGCGGGTCTCTCCGCCGTGGCGGATGACGTCGAGCCATTCTTTGATGTGGAGGTAGGTGAGGTCGACATTGCGGCCGTTGATGTTGGTGTTGATCAGTCCGCGGGAGGCGTAATACTGCTCGGTGGCGGAGGTGACGGCATCCACCTTCCCGGTGTTCCCCGAGGAGATGATGACGGGGCGGTCCGTCTGGAGTATTCCTTTTTCGATCTCTTGCCGGAAGCGGGTGGAGTCATAGTCGATGGTCACCTTGAGTGAGCCGCCCAGCTCCATGGAGGCGTCGTGGCCCATGAAGACACGGCCGCGGCTGCGGCTGGACGCCAGGGAGGCGCTGTACATGAGGGTCAGGTCTTTGTCGGGGTACTCCCACACACAGTTGAGGATGTCGGGTATCTCGCGGTTGTCTTTCCAGTAGTAGATACCTCCCGAGGCCACGGCGGAGGCGGGGATGCCTATGTCCAGCAGCTGGTTGACGGCATCGTATTCGTGGGTGAAGAGCTGGCCGATCATGCCCATATCATAGGTGAACCATTTGGTCCAGTTATAGTAACGGTCGATGCTGAAAGGCACCTTCGGCGTGCCGTCGAGCCACTGGTCCCAGTCGATCGTCTCAAGGCTTCCGGGCCTGGGGTTGCCGTTCTCGTCGAGGTGTCTTATCCATGCGCCGTGGGCCGTGTTGCGGTTGGTGGTGGTCTCTACGAGGGTGATCTTGCCCAGGATATCCTTGTTGATCACTTCTTTGGCCTGCTGGAAGACCCTGCTGTGGGTGATCTGGTGTCCCAGCTGGAAGGTCACGCCGCTCTCTTTGACGGCCCGGACAAGGTCGTTCAGCTCCTCCTCGGTCATGGCGACACTTTTCTCCAGGTAGATATGTTTGCCGGCGCGCGCGGCGTCGGTAGCCATACGGGCATGGTGGAAGTCGGGCGTGGCGATCATCACGGCGTCGATGTCCTTGTCCTCCAGCATCTCCTGGTAGTGCATGTA
>CAZYQV010000276.1:0-4815 GCA_964649775.1 uncultured Rikenellaceae bacterium | reverse complement strand
TCTGTTTTTCATTGAGCTGATGATCTTTCCATTGCCGATAGAGTTCGCGCATGGAGGGGGAGCGTACTGCATCGGCCGGACCCCACTCGTCGAACCGTGTACGTTTGTTGAGGATATAAAGGAAGTTTTTGGTCCGCACCTGCCGCTCCCACGTCTCATAGTCGTGCCAGTTGTGTTCTGAGAAGACATACGTCCGGAAAAAGTGCCCGGGATAGACAAAAAGGTCGGCAAAGCTCTTTCCCTGGAAAGAGGCCGGAGCTTTGATGCCAGCCACGTCGAGGAGGGTAGGCGCCAGGTCGATGATGCTCACCAGGGCTGCCGTATGGCCGGAAGGATGGATATGAGCGGGCCAGCGTATCAGCAGGGGCGTCTTGATGCCGCTGTCGTAGAGACGTGTCTTGCAACGCGGGAAAGGCCGGCCGTTGTCGGAGGTGAAGATGACCAGGGTGTTGTCGGCCACGCCCTGCCGCTCGAGTTCTTTCAGCACCTCCCCCACATAATGATCCAGGCGCATGATCTCGTTGTAGTAGGAGGCCAGGTCGCCGCGTGTCGCCTCTCCGTCCCACAGGAAATCCGGCACCCACACCTCTCCGGGCCGGGCTTTGTTGCCGGGGAACTTGTCGGCGCCCCACGGCCGGTGAGAGTCGTACGAGGCAAACCACATAAAGAAAGGTTTGTCTTTGGGCCTTTCCTGCAGCATCCGCACCCACATCTCCTCCCCGCCGTCGCCGTTGTCGCGCCACG
Organism: uncultured Rikenellaceae bacterium; assembly: GCA_964649775.1. Classification (GTDB taxonomy): domain Bacteria; phylum Bacteroidota; class Bacteroidia; order Bacteroidales; family VadinHA17; genus DRPN01. The sequence goes on along the minus strand of CAZYQV010000276.1, from coordinate 4,071 downwards.
ACACCGAGATACGGTCGAAAGCCCGCACGGCCGGGCCGAGGCCCGTGGTGTCGTTGTCCGTTTTGCCGGGCAGCGAACCGAAATGCCACTTGCCGGCCTGCGCCGTATAGTAACCGTTCTGTCGCAGCAACTCCGGAAAAAGGGTCTGGTTGGCCGGCAGCGGCGAGTGGAGCTCGGCAGCACCGGTGTTGTGGGGATAGCGCCCGGTGAGGATGCTCACGCGGCTGGGACTGCACGAGCTGGTGGTCAGGTAAGCATTGCCGAAATAGAGGCCGTCGGCCGCCAGACGGTCGATATTGGGCGTCTGTATGCCGTTGTTGCCGTAACAACCCAGGTCATAACACCCCACATCATCGCCTATGATGAAGACGATGTTGGGACGCTGCGCCGCTGCCGGCAGCAGGGTCATCAGCCCCAGGACAAAGCCGCCCGCTATGTTCTGTAATTTTTTTCGCATGGTTGTATTTTTAAGTATGTTAACTTTCCCCAACTGTTTTGCTTATAACCTGTCGGGGCTGAGCTCCGTGCCGAGCCACTCCTGCAGTTGACGGACCACCTGTTCCCGCTGCCCGGCAGGCAGGTTGTGTATGCGTGTGCCGTGTGACCCTCCGGGTTTGAAGATCTCCAGGGCCCCGGCCCGGCCGTGCAATCTTACCGCCGTAGCCGACCAGGTGTCCGTGCCCCCGTATATATAGATGAAATGATCCCCACGCTCCTGCAGGAAACGGTCGACCTCGTGCATGATCCCGCCGTCATATTTCAGCCGGATATGTGGCGGAGCGGCAAAACGGAACGTGGTATCCTTCACATGGCGGATCTGCCCCCCGTATAGCGAAGGACGGTATCCGTAATATCCCAGCTGGGTCATGGCCTGATAGAAGAAAGGTTCAAAATAACGGATCCCCGCATCCGAGAAATAGTTGAAGATATTGGCCTTTTTCATAAATGCGAACATCTCCTCCGCCGGGGCATCCGCTCCCGGGATCTCCTCACATTTCAATCCCCACTGCCAGAAAGCAAAAGGCAACTCCATCACCGCGTACTCCCAGGCAGCGCTGTCGCCGCCGCAGCGTTGCCAGCTATATCCCATCTCACGCGAATGTTCTTCGAACAGGGGGAAGATTGTTTTCCTTTCCCGCAGCAGCCTCATCTGAAAACTGCGGATCCTCTGCCGGCAGGCATCGCTGCCCACCGTATCGAGGAAGGTGAAAATACGTGGATCCACCACTGCAAAGTTGAGAGGTCCCACATAAGGCACACAGATATCCACATCCTCCGGATAGAAAAATTTGTAATACATGGTGGTCTGACCGCCTTTGCTGACGCCCGTGCTGATCCATTTTCCGGACCACGCCTTTTTGAAGAGCTCAAAGATATGGTGGTGGTCGGCAGCCGCCTGTTGTATGGTCAGGTAACGCCAGTCGAGGGTGTCGGGCACCGACTTGCCGAAGTACCGGTGTTCCACAATGATCTGGTTGGCCCCGGTGAGACGGGCCAGCTCACTCACATAGTTGCGGCCCGCCGAATAGCCTTCGGTGATCATCACCACCGGGCTGAGGGAGTCGCGGTACGATACCCATATCCGCTGTTTGAAGGAGCCTTTCCATTTGTGTTTGTGGTCAACCGGCTGAGGGATCATCACCTCCCATGCCGAGCGGAACATTGAATCGGGGGCTATCTCCCGCACCTCCGCCCCCGGGATCTGCCGCAACAAGTCATAGACCGACATCTGCCGGGCAACGCCCGGTATCAGCAAAAGGGCCCCCACGGCCCATAGCAGGAAAATCTTTTTGGTCATCAGAACCTTTTTTTACGCCTCATGATCACCTGTGAAAATCCTCCCCGATGAAGAGCAGACCCTCTTTCAGGCCGGTACGCCAGTACCGCCAGGAGTGCACGCCGTCGCGCACGCGGTATTCATGGGGCAGGCCGATCTCCCGCATCTTCACATGCAATGCCGCATTGCCCCGGTAAAGGAAATCATCGTCCCCCACATCCAGGTACCAGCGTACCTGCTTGAGCTTTTCAAGAGGTTGGGTGTCGAGAAGATGCAACGGGCTGAACGCCTTCCAGTTTTCCGAGAGGCGGGCTTCCCCCTTCAGGTCTTTCCCGTAAAGGGATCCGAACCACCGCTGGTAATCCTGATCGCTCATCTTCACCACCTCCTCATCGGTGAGGGTGCCGGAGCTGAAGGCCACCGCGGCGGTGAACAGGCCGGGATGGCGCATGGCGATATGCAGCGTGCCGTATCCTCCCATCGAGAGGCCCAGGATGCCCCGGAATTCTTTCCCGGGTCGCGTGCGGTAGGTCTTGTCAACATAAGGAATGAACTCCGTGATGAACATTTTCTGCCAGGGTCTTTCTTCTTTGTAGTCGTTCACATACCAGGTCACTTTGCCGTCGGGCATCACCAGGATCACCGGCGGCAGCTCTCCGCTGTTGATGGCCTCCCCGGCAATGCGGTCGGCCTCGCCGAACTGCAGCCAGCCGGTATCGTCGTCGGAATAACCGTGTAACATGTAGATCACCGGATAACGTCGTTCATCATGGTCATATCCGGGCGGAAGATAGATCGTATAACGAACATCTCCCATCAGTTTGCTGTGGAAAATGATCCCCTCGATCACCTTTCCCCGGCCCGACCACTGTGCATGCAGGGTGAGACCGCCTGCCAAAAAAAGGATCCCTGATAACAATACCGCAATTTTCTTTTTCATCATTTTTGATTTTTGCTCATGTTGTTAATCATCCCTGGTCGATCATCGTTCTTCGATCCACCTCAGCCAGGCAGCAGCATCCTGTGTCCACCGGGCGGTGTGCTTGTCCCTGTTGATGGCCAGGGAGAAACCATGACCTCCCGAGGGATAGATATGCATCTCTGCCGGGACACCATGTTTTTTCAACGCCTCAAAAAACCGGATACTGTTCTCAGGAGGCACCGCTTTGTCGTCGGCCGCCAGGAAGAGGAACGCCGGAGGGGTATCCTCGGTCACCTGCAGTTCGTTGGAAAACTCTTTTGCACGTTGCGGGGAGGGATCACTGCGCAGGAGTGCTTTTTTCGAACCCTGGTGGGTGATGGCATCATCCATGGAGATGACAGGATACCCCAGCAGCACAAAATCGGGACGGCAGCTCATCTTCTCCACGGGATCTTTCGCCTCCGGATTGCCTTTGTCGTAATGGGTGGCCACCGTCGAGGCCAGGTGACCGCCGGCTGAGAAACCCATGATCCCCACTTTGGCAGGATCGATATTCCACTCTTTCGCATGGTAACGCACCAGCCGCATGGCCCTCTGCGCATCCTCCATCGCCACTTTGTAACTTACCGTATTGCTCTCATCCACCGGCAGACGGTATTTCAGTACGATGCCTGCGATGCCGAGCGAGTTGAGCCATTTGGCAATGTCGGTCCCTTCCCAGTTATAAGCCAGAATATGGTATCCTCCTCCCGGACAGACCACCACTGCCTGGCCTGTCGCATTGGCTCCCGAAGGAAGGAATACCGCAATATCCGGGACCTGTACACCCGAAAAGCGGCTGATCCCGCCGTTGGTCTCCAATTTATCTTTCATCCCGATATCCTTTTTGTCCGGGATCTTACCCTCCGGCCAGAGAGGCAGGGTGTAATTCTGTGCGTTCAAAACCATTGTCGCCATGATAAGAATTGCCGTTAACAAATTTTTCCTTTTCATTATTTTACCATTTTATGTTCCTGTCTATATAACGGATCAGCGTATCAGCCATGACCTTATGATCTTCCACTTTGGGATGACCGTCTTTTCCAAGATAGGGAAAAATGAGGGTATGGATGGCCGGATCATTCATTTCTTTCACGGCTGTTCTCACATATCCCGGCCAGGGGGAGCCTTCTTTCACCGCATCCATGCTGCCGAGGGCACAGATGATCTGTGCCTGCGGGTATACCGCCCGGATCTTCCGCACAAAATCCTTATATGCATTCATGATCTGCCGCGGTGTAGGTTTCTTGTTGCCAAAACGGTGTTTGAACTCCGGATACTCCGGATCCTCAATGAGCCACGAGTCGTTCTGCCCCAGGTTGATCACCACGAT
>CAZYQV010000275.1:0-5895 GCA_964649775.1 uncultured Rikenellaceae bacterium | reverse complement strand
TAGACGGTCAGTTCTTCGATGAGAAGATCCTCCTGCGGGACAAAGCCGATCAGTCCCTTCAGACGGTGTTTGTTTTTGTGGATGTCGTAGCCGTTCAGAAAGACCTTGCCGCCGGAAGGGGATTTTTTATCGCTCAGGAGGTTCAGAAGGGTGGATTTTCCCGAGCCGCTGCCGCCGAGTATCCCTACAAGGGTGCCGCCGGTCTCTGAAAAAGTGAAAGGCTGTATCCCCAGATTGCTCGACCGGTAGCGGTAGGAAACCTCGTCACCGTAAAATGAGATCTTTTCATCATGAAAAGAGCTCTGGAAAGCATGGATCACCTCCGACTGATAAATGGCACGGCTCTCTTTTTCTTCGTGTTTGATCACCGCGCCGTCACGGAAAAGATAAATGTCGCCGGGCAGCAGCGGTTTTTTGTTGATCGAGAGGTTCTTGTTGCCGCAATACCGGACAAACAGAACATCCGACTCACGTATATATAAGAAAGCCAGACCCTCATCGTGCTCCGGCAATTTGTCGGGAGGGAAGAGTTTTTCCCGGCCGAAGTGATACAGGAGAACATAGTCAGGGGAGTATTGTGACGGCTCCGTACCCGTGACAAAGTTGCGTATCTCCCGGAAATCCCTGTCTGAGATATAAAAATGCCGTGCAACAACCCGCAGGAAGAGGTCCTCATCATCGGTGATCACCTTGTCCACATTGACAAAAACAAAAAGACGCAGGAGGATGATCAACCGCTCTTTTTTGTTCAGGTCGTGACTGACCTTATGGCACACCTTTCCTGTTTCTGAAGAGATGAAATCATCCAGGTTTGTTTTCTTAACGGATGATTCCAGAAGTTCCCGGTAAGAGTGAAAGAATTGCTGGAGCAGGGAGATATATTTTTTCAGCTGATGGTGCATCACCCATCGCTCGAGATAAGAGCGGACCACCTCCATTCCTTCGGCACTGAGCTTGTCTTCGTTCACTGCCGCTACAATGGCAAAAAGATGGATCAGGGCATTTAATACCGACTCTTTCATGGACAGGGGATTATCCTTGGAAAAATACGGAAAATATTGCGTAAACAAAAAAACCCGGATTCCCGGGTTTTTGTTTCTCAGAGTATTTTCTCAACTGAGCAGCTTGTTCCGGATCTTTTCCGTTTCTGAAGAGATGGCGTGCAGTTGTTTTTCCGTCATGCTGTCTCCGGCTTTGTTATAAAGATCTTGCAGAGGTTGCAGCGTCTCGATCAGGTCGAGGATGGCGGGATCGTCCTTGCGTTCGTTCAGTACGTCCATCAGCTTATCGAGCGACTCTTTCTGTCCGGCAATGATCTTCACCAGCTCATAGTTGTCGTAAGAGTTTGCTGACACATGGGTGGTCAGATACAGGGCTTCCACCCAGCCACCGGTGACCATCATCAGGGCGATGTCCCCTTTTCCGTTCTGGTTCAGTTTATTGTAGCTTTCAAACAGCACGTTGGTGAGGATGTTGACCAGGGAGTCCTTGTTGTTGAGGTTGTTGTTGATCCTTTCCACGATCTTTTCATTGTACACATCCTGCAGATAGAGCTCGCCGGCGAGTTTGCGGATGACATCGAGATAGGAGATCACGTCCTGTTGCATATTGTAAACGCTGGCATAGCTGAGGTCGGCACCATAGACCCCCAGTGCCATGGCCTTGCTGCGGGAAGACATGTATTTGTTCACGTTTTCCGTAGGGTTACTGATGCCGATGATATAACTGATGCCGATGTCCTGAAGCATCTGGACCACCTCCAGGGTGGTAGGCAACGGATATAAAAATTCTTTTACCTGTTTTTTGATCTCCTGTTTGTTCTCAAGAGAAGAGATCTCTTCGGCACCGATGTTCTTATTGGCGTTTTCCCTGTTTTTGCAGCCGCCGGTGATCAGTACGGCAGACAATGCCCAAAAGGCAACAGGATAGAAAATTTTTGTTCTCATGGTAAAAATTTTTTTCAAAGATAACGATTCCCGTAAAATTATATCATTTGTTAAGGATTTGTTTTCGCAATTCGAAAATGATCTCCCGGATCTTTTTCATCGTTTCCGGAGAAAAACGTATACTTTCGGGAGAGGCATGTATCTCTTTGTGTTCTTTGTCGATATTGACATCCTTGTCATTGAATGCAATGTCTGTTTTGTTGAGATAGCTTTTCAGCACAAAGAGCCTGCGGTAGACATAAGCGACGCTGGTGTCGTTGTAGTAATTCTTCATGGAAGAGAGGAGGTAATTGAGCGAGTATTTCTGTTCCACGATCTTTTTGATGATATCGGGATCGTTGTCGTTCAACAGGTCGTGGGCTGCGATGTACATGGCTTCTATCCAGGCGCCGGCGAGGATGAGGTAAGCCAGATCTTCCTGGTTCTCACGGATCAGGAATTTGTTGATATGGTTGAAGGCCTCGATAGAGATCTGCATCAGTGAGTCGCTGTTGGAAATGTTCTTGTCCATCCTGTTCATCAGGTCAGAGATATACTCTGCCGGGATCCCCAGCTGCTCTGAGAGGTTAAGGATAATGTCCAGGTACCTGGAGGCATCGCCCGACCCGAACATCTGGATATAGCTGAGGTCGGCACCATAGATCCCCAGGTTGAGGGCGATCTGCGTTTTGGTGGTGAACACGTTGGCGTTGGTTGCCGGGCTGAGGATTTCGGGATGGTAGGTGATGTGTTTTCTTCCGAATATTCCGGAGACCTCTGCCGGAGAATAGATCCCGTAGTAAATGGTGTTGTCTTCGGAAGAGCTCTTTTCGCCGGCGGCGGAAGAAACCGTATCGGATATATTGTCGCCGAGAACAAGTGTGTCGCTGTACATGACCAGCTCATTGTTGCCGGAACGACAGGCGTGGAAAAGCAACGGCAGCAAGAGGGTCAGGGTACCTGTCAGCAAAAAAGAAGATATTGCGGTATGGATCGATCCCTTCATCTCACGCAAAGATAAAAAAAGTTTTTGCGTGCGGAAATGGTTCAGCCGGGCTGGATCGTGCGTGCACCTATACGGCGTGAGATCTGTCTTTTCAGGCGGGTGACCTCCATGATGTTTTTGATCAGCTCGTCTTCTTTTGCGGGATCCCCTTCCTTCTGAACCTTTTTCAGCTCCTGCGAGAGCTGTTGCAGTACCTCTTCCACTTTTCTGTGTTTGAAGGCCAGGACCGTCTGCGGGACGATCAGTTTGATCTTCATCTCTTCGGTCTCCGGATGGTTGTCATGTTTTGTCCAGATCCTGCTCATCGTGTACGGGTTGGAGATAAGATCCGCCACGAATGTGCTGATATGGGGATCGGGATGATTGACGAAATGTTTGATATCCACTTTCCCTTCGGCCTTGTACAGTTGTACATATTCCTCGTAGATACGGTGATGCAGGGGATAGCCGGGTTCCAGCTCATCGGCGGTCATTTCCCGGATGATGAAGTCGGCCACCGTGATATATTCGATGCGGGGTTTTTTGCCGGTAGGGAGGGTGTGGGACGAGCCGTAAAGCAACAGAAGGCGCAACAGCTCCTTTTCATACTCTTCGGCAGAGAGTTGCCCGGCAGGGAGGGGTTGTGCCTTTTGGGGAGTGTGCGTGATCGTCTGCTCCTCCATTCTGCGGTAGGCGCGGATTTTTTTATCGGCCTCTTTTCTTCGGATCTTGTTGATCTCGTAATAGAGGGTGTTCTCATCCACCTCCAGGAGATTGCTGCACTCTTTTACATATACCGAACGGGTGATGCTGTCGGGGATCACGGCAATGGAGCGGACGATGCTCTGGATCATGCCGGCTTTCTTCACGGGATCGTTGCTGGCCTCCTGCGAAAGGAGATGTGTCTTGAAGTGGATGAAATCCTGTTCGTTGTCCGTGATGTATGCCTGCAGCTCGGAAGTGTTGTGTTTTTTTGAGAAAGAGTCGGGGTCTTCCCCCTCGGGCAGGAGCAGTACACGGACATTCATGCCCTCTTCGAGGATCATGTCGATGCCGCGCAGGGAGGCGGAGATACCTGCCGGGTCACCGTCATAGATAATGGTGATGTTCTTTGTGAAGCGTTTTATCAGCCGGATCTGTTCTTCTGTCAGGGAGGTGCCCGACGAGGCAACCACGTTCTCTATGCCGTTCTGAAAAAGCGAAAGCACATCGGTGTATCCTTCTACCAGATAGCACCTGTCCTTCTTCATGATCATTTTGCGGGCCTGATAGATGCCGTAAACGATGCGGCTCTTATGGTAGATGGGCGACTCGGGCGAGTTGACATACTTGGCGGTCTTGTCCGACTGTTTCAGTACCCTGCCGCCAAAGCCCAGGACCCGCCCCGAGAGGCTGTGAATAGGAAAAATGACGCGCCCGGCAAAACGGTCCCGCAGAAGGGATCCCGACTCGATCGTCAGGCCGGCCTTCACCAGGTATTCTTTTTTGTAACCGTTTTTTAAAGCAGCACGGGTGAACACGTCGGAACGTCCGGGGCAATATCCGATGTCGAAAGCTTTGAGCGTCTCCTGGATGAACCCTCTCTCTTTGAAATAGGTGAGCCCAACAGAGATCCCTTCCAGGTTATTGTACAGACTGTCCATGAAAAACTTCCGGGCATATTCCGTAGCGGCATACAGACTTTCGCTTTCCTGCTGTTCCCTGACCTCTTCGTCCGTGAGCTCGCGCTCCGCGATCTCAATGTTATATTTTTTTGCCAGATAGCGAAGTGCTTCGGGATAGGAGAGATGTTCATACTCCATAATGAAATTGACCACATTGCCTCCCTTGCCGCAACCAAAACATTTAAAGATCCCCTTGGAGGGTGAGACGGAAAAAGAAGGGGTCTTTTCATTGTGGAACGGACAAAGCCCCATATAGTTGGCCCCCTTTTTTTTCAGAGAGACAAAATCCCCTATAACATCCACTATATCAGCGGTGTCTATGATGCGTTCTATGGTTTGGGGATCGATCATTTTTCCGGAAGATTAAGGTATACGAAATTACGGAAATAAAATGGATAATGGATTGTTGTGAAGGATAAATTAGCAGAAAATTTGTTAACTTGTGATAACCCGGAAAAGAGGATTTCATGGAGAAAAAAATGAAAGATCTTGTTGTCCTGTCCGGCGCCGGCATGAGTGCCGAGAGCGGACTGAAAACATTCCGCGATATGGGCGGTTTGTGGGAAGAGTATGATGTTACGGAGGTGGCCTCTCCCGACGCATGGGAGAGGGATCCGGCGCTGGTACTGCGTTTTTACAATGAACGGCGGAAACAATTGCTGGAGGCTGCACCGAACGAAGGTCACCGGTTGCTGAAAGAACTTGAGAAATATTTCAGGGTGCATATCATCACCCAGAATATCGACGACCTTCACGAACGTGCCGGGAGCAGTGATGTGCTGCATCTGCACGGGGAATTGCGGAAGGCAAGGAGCACGGCCGACCCGTCACTCGTCTATGACATCGAGGGGGCTGAACTGAACCTGGGGGATCTTTGTGAGAAAGGATCGCAGCTGAGACCCCATGTGGTATGGTTTGGTGAGCCGGTGCCGGCCCTGGAAGAGGCTGTGGAGATCGTGAGAAAAGCGGACATCTTTGTGATCATCGGTACCTCACTGAACGTCTATCCTGCTGCCGGCCTGGTCATGTACACACCCCCCGCCTGCAGGATGTATGTGATCGACCCGGCAGACGTTACCGTCCCGGTACGACGGGAAGTTATGCATATCCGTAAAACGACGACAGAGGGCATGAAAGAGCTGAAGGAGCTGTTGCTCCATACGGAGGCGGGCGACTAACGGGCCAGGGCGAGCGAAACGATACTGATGCGGACAGCGGCAACGGAGAGGATGGTTAAAGAACAGGCCTCCAGTGTTGCTCCCGTGGTGATCACATCATCCACCAGCAGCAGATGTTTTCCGTCAAAGGCTGCCGGATCACG
>CAZYQV010000274.1:0-4177 GCA_964649775.1 uncultured Rikenellaceae bacterium | reverse complement strand
TATTTTACCTTCACTTTATTTCTACCACTTTCCGCTCCGCATGCGATTGGAGGGCTGCGGTCAATACGGCATGACTGACCGCTGTTTCGGCAGGGGTGACACAACCGGCAAACTTACTAAGAGGTCTGCCGCGGTCCAGTTCATAAAGATACCCCGCCCACATCTGCAGGAGAGCATCGGAAAAACCGAATTCAAAGATTTTGTTCGTGATCGCCGGGAAAGCGGTCTCATAACCCACCTCCCGCACCTGCCAGGACTGTTCCCCTCCCGAATACTCCATCACTTCCAGCCGTTTCGGGTTTTTTGTGCTGAAGCGTACAGATGTTCTGGTGCCGAGGATCTCGATGTACCAGCTGTTCTTCTCTCCCGGCGCGATGCGGTGGAACCTGAGGGTCATGGGGAAGTCCGTCGTCTGGCCGGGGGCCCGTGTTTCACACAGCAGGGTGGCATTGTCCCAGGTATCACAGGGCACTCTCCCGCCGGAGCCGTCGGGTCTTTCCGTGATGATATTGGAAAGGACGGCCCGCACGTTACGTATCTGCCATCCGGCACGCAGGGGGATGTGCAGCACGTGCATGCCCAGATCGCCCATAGAGCCGTAAGCACCGTTGTATTCGACCCTCCTTTTCCAGTTGACCGGCTTGGCCGGGTCCAGGTCGCTCGAATGAAGGAAGCCGGCATTCACCTCAAGGATGGTCCCGAAGGCCTCCTCTTCAAGATACCTGGCTATCTGCTGTGCTCCCGGATAAAAAGGGAACTGGGACACACACCGCGCCAACAGCTCCGGATGCTGATCCACATGCTGCAGGATCGCCCCGTTGGCTTCCTTGTCGATGCCGAAAGGTTTCTCGCCCAACAGATGTTTTCCCGAATCCAGGACAGCGGTGTAGATCTCCTCATGCAGATGATGAGGCACCGCACAATAAACGGCCTCCACCTCCTCCAGCGCCAGCAGCTCCCGGTAGTCGGTGGTGGCATGTTTCACCGTCGGGACGTTTTCCCGGTACCAGTCGAACGATGAACCGCCGGCACTGCATACGGCCACGATCTCGGGCCTCACCGTCATATCTTCCAGATGGAACCAGCGGGCCGCAGCACTGGCGAACTCCCTGCCCATCAAGCCCAGGCCGATGAAGCCGAATTTCACTTTTCTCATAATGACAGCTGTATGTTATGATCCGTTATTGATGTCTTTCACCGTTTTTTTCTCAAACTGCCTGAGCATCTCCGTCATCTTATCGATAATGTAATCCACCATGGCCGGTGAGGCGATCAGGGGGATCTTTGTCAGGGCCGACGGCGGCACATCCGCCTTGTATGTCTGCGTACTGATATCGATGCCCTGGCTGCTGACGGCCGAGGAAAAAGCCACTGCGTCTTCGGCCTCGTAAAAGAAAAGCGTGCTCAAATGGCGTGCACCCTCGACACGCATAATGATATGACCGAATTGTTCTCCCAGCTCACGCATTCTCTCTTCATAATAATCTCCCAGCGAGGTAATATACTCCCTGTTCTCTTCGGCAAAAGCCATCGTAATAAGGTAGGTCAGCGAGGCCAGCTCTTCCTGGCCGTTGGTCACCAGGGCACCGAAAAGATTGAGACGATCCATGCGGGAGGTGGTCAGGATGCGGGAAGCCGGATACTGCCCCCCGGGAAAGCCTTTGCCGATGGTAACAAAATCAGGCTTCAGCCCGTACTCCCGGAACATGAAGAAATCGGGAGACCAGAGACACGACTGTATCTCATCCACCAGCACAGGGATATCCCTCTCCTTACAAACAGAATAGGCATGACGGAGGTACTCTCTGGTGAGACGGATCCCCCCGTAGTTCATCAGGATGATCTCATGGAGGAAGCCCGCCACCTTGTATTTTCCTTCGTCATATTTCCCTACCGTCCGGTCAAAATGATCTTTGTCGTTGATCTTCAGCGGGACAACACGGAAAAGGTTCTTCTCTTCCATCTCCCGGTAGAGGCCGGGCCACATCCCCCGCAGGATCTGGGCCAGGATGGTGGTTCCGTGATAATTGGCTTCCATCCCGCCCCCATGATCGGCCATCACGAGGAAAACGGGGATCCTTCCTTCATACTCGGGCGGAGGGTAGGTCCTGTCCAGGCGAAAAAATCGCATCAGCATCATTTTCAGTGCTGCTTCCACAGCAAGGCTGCCCGTCTCGAGGTTGATGACCCGGTTCAATACCTCCGGATCGTCAGTACGGAGCACCTCTTTCAGATGATCATCGTCCCCCGGAGGAACACCATTGGCTACCCGCACCAGCTCCGTCTCAAGGAGACGGGTAACATGACCGCGTGTATTGTTATGCGTGGCATTCGGTATCCCCAGCTTCTTCGCCAGCTCAATCAGGCGGTACCCCGGGAAGTCATGCCCCAGCGGAGCATGGTAGTGCTCGCTCTTGGCGATCAGATAAGCTCTCCCGTCTTCTCCGATACGCGTTACCCCATAGGCGGAAAGAGGAGCCATCGCCTTCTTTGCAGCCTGCGAAAATGCTTCCGTGCCCGCCCCCTCCGAAGAAGAAGAAAAACCATCCACCACCTTTTTCCCCGTATACGCAAGAAGCTGGTCCATCCGCTGCAGATATTCCGGCGGAGAAAAATCAACTTTTTCCCGGGCCACTTTCAGCAGAGCCTCCGGATCTTCTCCACTCAGAAAAGCCCTGGCACGGCATACCGCCTCAATATATGCCTCCCCCAGGAGATCAGACAAAGACAAAGAAACATTTTTCACTTTCAGTTCTTTTGTTTTCATTTATCACACTTTTAATCATCGTGAATATTTTCTGTGATCCGGAAAGCACCCTTTGAGACACCGGAATATCCAGCAATGTCAGCAAAGTTATAAAAGATCCTCTCCGGATTGATTATTTTGATCAATTATTTTGTTTATAATTTTCAAATATATAAAATATTTTCTTTAAACAGGGTTCTCATCAAATATTCTCACGATGCCAGTTTCCACCTGTCAGGTGAGTGCTCAGGAGAACCACTATGAACAAGGGATTCCTGTCATCCGGAGATCCGGTACAAAAACACATTTTCAAGTACATTTGAGAACATTCATTTAAGGAGGATCAATTTCCCTGTTTTTATCATATTTTTCTTTCCTTCAAGAGCAAGGTGATAATAGTACATCCCTGCAGGCAGTTTACCTGCCTTAAAAACCGTCTGATACGTCCCGGCCTGTTTTACCTCATCCACCAGCGTCATCACCTTTTCCCCGTTAGCATTGAAGACGGAGATATTGACTTTTGATGTTTCCGGGACAGAATAACGGATGGCAGATTGTTCATAGAAGGGGTTGGGATAACAGCGGATATCAAAAGGATATTGACCCTGTTGAACATCTTCCACGTCTGTAACTCCTTCCCTTACGGCCACGATACGGTCGATGTACAACCTGTAGGCAGCGTCGGCGCCGGCGAACCACAGGTAGGTCCCCTGCCGGAACGACCAGGGGTTGCCCGGGAACTCTATCAGATGATATTTCCCGTCCCTGAACTCTTCGAAGGAGGCAGCCGCGGACCCGCCCCCGGGTTCGATACCGTAATGAAAGACCACCGACCCGCTGCTTTTGGGATCTACCCGCACGTAGGCATACAACCTCCATTTCCCATCGCGGGGAAGAAGGTCCAGGTTCATCTGCGTCGACCACACACCGTCGGCCGGCATCTTCACCGTGCCGTGGTCTGAGGCCTCGTCATCCTCCACAAGGTGGGCGCCACAACAGATCACCAGATCATAGTCCTGATAATCCACCCAATCGCTGTCATCTAATCCTGCAGCAATATCCGGCACGGGCGGTGCTATGCGGTCGATATCCATGGCGGCATACAGCTCGTTCAGTCCCGAGCCCTCATTGTACTGGGAGATATGTGCTTCTGTGGCATAAGCTTCAAAACGCTTCCGTCTGTCCGGATCCTCCATCCAGGAGATCCCTCTTTCTTCGGCTTCTGCTTTGTAAAGATGTTCGAGCAGGAGGATGGTCATGTCCACCCCCAGCCGTACCTCATGGACATGCCGGGCATAAGGACCCGTAGCCACTCCGTCGGCCGATGCCATCAGCTGGTCGGCCAGCATGATGAAGTCGAGGTTGAGATAGGGAGAGCTGATGCGCTGCTTCACACCGATACGGTCGTGGGTGGCTTCGAACGATTCATGG
>CAZYQV010000273.1:0-5638 GCA_964649775.1 uncultured Rikenellaceae bacterium | reverse complement strand
GAGCAATTTACAAAAAATCGGATACATTCTTTTTTCAAAAGAGCCGAAAAGTAGCTATGCACTTTATGCCATGTTATGCACCGGCGTATCGGTTCGTCAGCCCGTGGAATATATTTTCTAATGTTTTCGCACAAAAAGGGTAAGGGATCCGGCGTTGGCCGGTGTGATCGCCGTATGTGCGAGGGCCTCGTGCGAAAAGACTTCTCGAGTTATTTTTCTTCATCACTTTCAAAAAGCAGCTTCTTAGCAAAGTATCACGATAGTTGCCAGGTGATGGTGGGCGGGGTTTTTGTTGTGTATCGGTTGTGGGTCAGACTGCCGAGCGTTTCGGCCTTTGGGTTGGCCACAGAGGCAGGCGGCAGAACAAAAACGAAGCATCGAGTTTCCGTAAATGCTGGTGCATAACGGCTATGTATATGGCTCGTAGCGGATTTTAACGCACTAACCATTGATTTAATCACAAAGGTAGCAAAATTCGTTGAATTTTGCTACCTTTAATATTTCGTTGCAAAGTTCAACGAATTTTGCGGTGCAAACACGCAACCACCTTTGAATTAAGCAATTTGCCGCTATGAGCTATATACTGTGTTGTGTAGCGTTATTATCTTAATCTGCAGAGTCTATTTCATAGCTTCCACTGCCTTCAAAATTAGAAAATATAAGTGTAACTTTCCAAGTTCCGGTTTTACCGGCTTCTGAAAACTCTTCAAAACTTATTTCATTATCACCACCTGTCAATGATTTATTAAACTTCTCTTTTCCTCTTGCATCGTTTAGTATTAATTGGATATTTCCTGCTGATGATTGGTCAATGGAAAGTTTCACTTTTGCTTTTTCCTTAGAATTTACCCAAGCAAATGCAAAAGTCCCAGAATCAATATTTCCTGTAAAATTCCCGTCAGGATCAGAATCGTTATCAACTGTTACAGACCCCGTATAAGAATTTTCTATTATTTCATTATTGTCGAATTTATCATATTTTTCACAAGAAGCTAATCCTAATAAAATTAATGATAAAATTAAAATTTTTGATTTCATATTATTTTTTTTTTTGTTATTTATAATTTCCAAATATTACAGATTATAATTATATCTTAGAATATTTATTGTCTTAATTAATATAGAGTACACATCAATTGAAATAAATATTACTTTTAGTCCAAAACTGATTTATAATTTAATTATGATGTATTAAAGTAATCCATATTTTTTCATTTTTATGCTACACAACTTGGTTATATCCGGAATAAAGTTACACACTAACGGATCTATTCCCCGGATAAGAGGAAGTTTGTCCCTCAGTTGTTTCTTTTATCCTGCCCGGATATCTAAAATGTCATTCAAAAGCCGCTTGATAAAGTCCGGCTGCTTCGAGGTTAAACGGCTGTGGGACTTGGTGAGCACGTCGTTGATGTCATGCTGCTCACAGATCTGACGAATGTCATCCTTGCCTTCCGGGAGATGCATGGCAAAAACGTGCTGCAATGTAGGGGAGTTGTCCTGCCTGCTGAAAGTGATGACCGGCGTACTCATTTTATTAGAGAAAACAAATAAATAATCTCTCTGTCTGCGTGTTGTTTGTTATTCCTGAAAAACAAACATTCGTTCCTTTACTCCCGCTTTCGCATCCGGAACATCTCCGGAACATCTTGTATTCTTTCACGCCCGGTCTCTGTCATCCGTCCGGATCAACACCTGCCCGGGGAATAATAAGTACCATAAAAATAAATAAAAATTCTTTTTCTTCAAAATATCTGATAATGATTCTGTTGTGTAAACCGGGGTGAAGGAGGCCGGGGCACCTGGCCGCGTCTGAAAATTTCCGGCGAGGCAGCAGGGTGTTTTTTCGCAGTAATCACGTTGATCCTTCCGGTCCCCGCTTGCAACCCCTTTCCGGATGACCTTTGTAACAGGTAGTGGGAGAGGAGGGTAGAAGGCAGCTACGTAGTAAGCTACGTAGTATACTACGTAGTAGGAATTATGTAATATACGGTGAAACAGGTAAAAACAAGGATGTAAAATAAAAAGTAAAAATCTACTTTTTAAAATATTGTTGTTCCGGGATCTTGCAGAAATGGTGTAATGCGCAGATTGTCAGGGGAGAGTGAAAACAGTTGCCGGCCCTGAGGGGCCGGCAACATGTTCACTGACTGTAGAAGGTCATCTCCTGGTTGGCAGGGTAGTCGGGCAGGACATGGATACCGTCGTAGTAGATCCGGATCTCTCCGACGATCTGCTCGTGGTAAGCCAGGGGAAAAGACCAGCAGGCCTCCGGTTCCCTGAAGGCTTCCGCCGGCAGGACTTTCAGCTCTTTCATGATCTCTGCGAGGTTTTGCCGTACCGTCCGGATATCTGTCCCGACCCGGTAGCTGTGGGTGTTCAGTCCGAGGGGCAGGAGTTTGCCGTCGGAGGGGTCGAAACGGAGGGCTGCCACGACCACCCCCTCATACAGCAGGGCTCCTTTCACCTCTTTCTCCCCGTTGGGTGCCTGCATGATCCACACTTTGCCGGGGGTGAGGGATCCCAGCAGTGTGGTTGCCGTCTTCACCGCCGCAGGCAGGTTGGTCAGCAGCGTCCCTGCAGGGATCGTTTGCACTACGGGCACGCCGACGGGAGCAGGAGGGGGTCCGGGAGGTGCCGGCAGCCCTGCGGGTGGCGGGGGAGGGGTGTTGGGGGCAGGTACCCCGGCGGGGGCCCTGTCAGGAGAGGCCGCGGGGGGCTGGGGTGCATACTGTCCCGTATTGCTTTCCAGCAGCAACACAGGTTTTTGGCTGCCCTGGGCCGGCAACGGCAGCGCCATGGCTGCCCAAAAGATTGTCATGAGGATAAGATGTGGTGTTTTCATGATGATGGATTTTAGTTGATGCTGATGTTGTTCGTGTTGTCCTGGCCGTGAAGCGTGTTCCGGATCTCGCGAAGGAGCTTCAGGATCTCCTCCAGCAGGACCTCTTCTTTGCGGGGCCTGCTCTCATGCCATGATAATCGTTTTAGCAGGTACAAAGCCAACAGGCTTACGGCAATGACCAAAATGACCGAGGACCAGTTGGTCTGCACAGGGGGCACGGGAGGGGGCCCCGGTGCACATCCTGTCAGGGACGACAGGAGAAGGATGGTTCCCGGGAGTATAAGATCTTTCTTTTTCATGACGGATGCTCCTGTTACTTTGTATTACAAAGCTATGTTCCGATCATGAAGAAGTCCGCAAGAAAAGATGAAGAAATAATTAAGATTTCAGCGCAGCGGCAGGGTGACGGTTGCCGTGGTGCCCTGGCCGGGGGTGCTGGAGAGACGGATGGTGCCGCCCAGCGCTTCGACCATGGCTTTTGTGAGGGTCAGCCCGAGGCCCGTGCCTTTGGTATTGGCATCCCTGTCGGCTTTCCCTCTGAAAAAAGGTTCGAAGATACGCGCGAGGGTCTCTTCGTCCATCCCTTCCCCCTCGTCGATGACCTGTATCGTGAGATGTTCGTCCTGTACGGAGATGTCGATGATGACGGTCGTGCCGTCGGGAGAGTAACGCACCGCGTTGGAGAGGAGGTTCAGCAGGATCTGCTCCAGCAGGTCGGGGTCGGTAAGGATCGTGATGCCGGTGTTTCCTTTGATCTCCACAGGATGGGTCTCTGCAGGTGCGGGGATCTTCTCTTTTATGTTCTCCAGGAAAGGGCCGAGGACGATCTCTTTTTTCCGGATGTTTGAGATGTTCTCCAGGTGGGAGAGGTCGAGCAGATGGTTGCAGATGCGGATCAGGTGGTTGACCTCGCGGTACATGCCTTTGATGAGGCGGTTGAGGGTCTCGCGGTCGTCCTGGCCCCCGCGCAGCAGCACCTCCAGCGAGCCGTGCAGTCCCGTCAGGGGCGTCAGCAGCTCATGCGAGGCGTTGGCCACGAAGCGCCTCTGTGAGCGGAAGAGTTTTTCCAGATGGCCCAGCATGTAATTGAAAGAGGCGGCCAGACGACCTATCTCATCTTCCCGGCCGGTGATCGCCGGTCGCTTTGCGAAGTTGCCTGTGGAGATCTCCCGGCAGACGGTGTCGAGCTGTCGCAGGTCGCGCAGGTGGTATCCGATGAGCACATTGCCCAGGATGATCCCCAGCGTCAGGATGATCACGATGACCCCCAGCAGACCGGAGGCCAGACGGTAGAGGATCCTGTAGATGTCCGTGAGGGAGGTGCTGACCTGTATCACCCCCAGGATATGATCGCTGGAGGGCGCCGCCCGCAGGGGGATCAGCAGCACCAGCAGCCTTTCCCCGTCGACGGTGGTGAAGTAGTTCACCTCGTTCCTGCCGGCCAGCGCCTGCCGGAAGTACTGCCGGTTGACGGGAGGGGGCTCCATCTCCTCGGGCAGTCTCTTCCCGTTGGCCAGGATCTTTCCTGCCGTATCACAGACCACGGCCACGGCCTCCCGCGAGGTGAGGTCGTATGCCAGTGATGAGACATCCGGCAGGCCGGCAAGAGAGAGGGAGGTGTCGCCGGGAGAGATGTTGTGGGATTCGACCCAAGTGTTCGATGACGGGCTTTGCCGTGGCCCGCAGATGACTGCTTTTGTTGTTGATGAGGAGTTGCCAGATGTTCCAGTAAGAATAATATCCCACAAAACCCACCGAGAAGATCAGCAGGATGGCGTACAGCAGCACCAGTCGCCTCCGCAGGGAGGACCGTCCGAAAAGTTTTGTCTTCATCATTCTTGCGGATAGTAAGCATATCCGATACCGTATATCGTGCGTATGATCCCGGCCTCCGTGTCGCCGATCTTCTTTCTCAGGTGACTGATGTGGACGTCGATGATGTTCGTCCCCCCGTCGTAGTCGTAGCCCAGCACCCTGTTCAGGAGGGTCTCGCGGGTGAAGGCTTTGCGGGGATAGCGCAGCAGCAGCTCCAGCAGGGAGAACTCGGTGGGGGTCAGGCTTACCGGTTTTCCTGCGACCTTCACTTCGCGGGTCTCGCGGTCGAGGGCAATGTTCCCTGACCGCAGGAGGTCGCCGGAGGCGATCTGGCCGCTGCGGCGCAGCAGGGCCCGCATGCGGGCCAGCAGCTCGTCGAAGCTGAAAGGCTTGACCAGGTAGTCGTCGGCGCCGCTGTCCAGTCCCCGGATCCTGTCGGAGACCTCTTTCCTTACGGTGAGCATCAGGATGGGAAGGGTGTGACCGTACAGCCGCAGCGTGCTGCATACCTCATACCCGTCGGTGTCCGGCAACATGACATCCAGGATCAGCAGGTCAAAGGAGTGGCTCCTGACCTTCTCCAAACCCTCTTTCCCGGTGTTGCACGCCGTTACCTCATACCCCTCATACCGCAATCCCGTCTGTAGGAATTCGATGATGACCGGGTCATCTTCTATGATCAGGATGGAAAAATGCTATTTCATCACCGGTAATGATCATAAGTCCTTTACAAGATACGAAATAAAAAGATGGAATGATCCGGAAAATCGTTTCTAAACGTAAGGGCAAGTGTTTTGTGCCGGGAGGAAGGAGCGCAGGGCAATGAGTGGTGAGTGATGAGAAATGAGCAATGAGCAATGAGCAATGAGCAATGAGTGGTGAGTGATGAGAAATGAGTGGTGAGTGGTGAGTGGTGAGTGGTGAGTGATGAGTGGTGAGCAGGGAAAGGAATAAAGCCGAAAATCAGCTCAGTTCTTT
>CAZYQV010000272.1:0-2592 GCA_964649775.1 uncultured Rikenellaceae bacterium | reverse complement strand
TGTCCCGTTTCTCTATGCGGGCGCGCACGCGTATCTGTCCGCCCCGCAGGCCGTCGTTGTATTTGCCGAAGTCGGCCAGTCCGCCCGTGGGGAAGTCGGGCAGCAGCTCGAACTCTTTGCCCCGCAGGTACTGTATGGAGGCGTCGCACAGCTCGATGAAGTTGTGCGGCAGGATCTTGGAGGCCAGCCCCACGGCGATGCCTTCGCCGCCGAGGGCCAGCAGCAGGGGGAACTTCACCGGCAGGGTCACCGGTTCTTTGTTGCGGCCGTCGTAAGAGAGCTTCCACTCGGTCGTTTTGTTGTTGAAGACCACCTCGAGGGCAAACTTCGAGAGACGTGCTTCGATATAGCGGGGGGCGGCGGCGCTGTCGCCGGTAAGGATGTTGCCCCAGTTGCCCTGGGTGTCGATGAGGAGGTTCTTCTGGCCCAGCTGCACCAGCGCATCGCCTATGGAGGCATCGCCGTGGGGGTGGTACTGCATGGTGTGCCCGATGATGTTGGCCACCTTGTTGTAGCGGCCGTCGTCGAGCTGTTTCATGGCATGGAGGATACGCCGCTGCACGGGCTTGAGGCCGTCCACCACGTTGGGCACGGCCCGCTCCATGATGACATACGAAGCATAGTCGAGGAACCAGTCGCGGTACATGCCCGAGAGGTGGGCCACCTTCAGCAGCTCGGGAGAGCCGTCGCCCCCGCCGTTGCCGCCGGGCACAGGCACACCTTCTCCCCCGGAGAGGGACTGCTCCTCCTCATGCAATTCTTCCTGATCTTTTTTTTCCTCTTCGTTCATATCTTTTCTTCCTTACCGCTGTGCCGATTGTCCTGTCAGACCTCCACCAGATCCTCCTCGATGCGGAGGTTGTTGATGATGAACTCCTGACGGTCGGGCGTGTTCTTGCCCATATAAAAGCTGAGGAAAGCATCCACCGACTCGTCTTTGCGGAGCCTGACGGGATCGAGACGTATATCTTTTCCGATGAAATGGCGGAACTCGTCGGGCGAGATCTCTCCCAGCCCCTTGAAACGGGTGATCTCCACGTTCTTGTTCTTGCCCAGCTGCCGGACAGCTTTCTCTTTCTCCTCCTCCGAATAACAGTAGCGGGTCTCTTTCTTGTTGCGCACGCGGAAGAGGGGGGTCTGCAGGATATAGAGATGGCCCTGCTTGACCAGATCGGGGAAGAACTGCAGGAAGAAGGTGAGCAGCAGCAAACGGATGTGCATGCCGTCGACGTCGGCGTCGGTGGCGATCACGACGTTGTTGTAGCGGAGGTTCTCCAGTCCGTCCTCGATGTTGAGTGCCGACTGCAGGAGGTTGAACTCCTCGTTCTCATAGACGATCTTCTTGGTCAGACCGAAGGTGTTGAGCGGCTTGCCTTTGAGGCTGAAGACCGCCTGGGTCTCCACATCGCGGCTCTTGGTGATGGAGCCGCTGGCCGAGTCGCCCTCGGTGATGAAGAGGGTGGTCTCCAGGCGCCGGTCGTCCTTCGAGTTGTAATGGACGCGGCAGTCGCGCAGTTTTTTGTTGTGAAGACTGGCTTTCTTGGCCCTTTCGCGGGCGATCTTCTTGATGCTGGAGATGGCCTTGCGCTCTTTCTCCGACTCGAGGATCTTCTTCAGCAGGATGTCGGCCGTCGCCGGGGTCTTGTGCAGGTAGTCGTCGAGCTCTTTCTTGAGGAAGTCCATGACATAGTTGCGCACGCTCGGCCCGCCGGGACCCATGTTCTTGCTGCCCAGCTTGGTCTTGGTCTGCGACTCGAACACCGGCTCTTCTATCTTGATGCTGATGGCCGCAATGATCGAGGCCCGTATGTCGGAAGCATCGAAATCTTTTTTGTAGAAATCGCGGATGGTCTTCACCAGGGCCTCACGGAAAGCCGCCAGATGGGTGCCTCCCTGCGTGGTGTGCTGGCCGTTGACAAAAGAGTAATACTCTTCGCCGTAATGTGTGCCGTGGGTGAAGGCGATCTCAATATCCCCGTTCTTCAGGTGGATGGGCTCGTACAGTCCCGGCTGTGAGAGGTTCTCGTTGAGCAGGTCGAGGAGACCGTTCTTCGAGAAGAACTTGCGGCCGTTGAACTCGAGCGTCAGACCGGCGTTGAGGAAGACATAGTTCATCAGCATCGTCTCCACATATTCGGAGACATAGTGGTATTTGCCGAACACCTCCTCGTCGGGGACGAAGCTGACGCTCACACCGTTGGGCTCCTCCGAGGGTTTTATTTTCTCGTCGGATACCAGCTTGCCCTTGGCAAAGCGCACCTCATGCACCTCCCCCTCGCGGAACGACCGGATCACGAACTCCGAGGAGAGAGCGTTGACCGCCTTGATCCCCACACCGTTGAGCCCAACCGACTTCTCGAACACTTTTGAGTCGTACTTGGCGCCGGTGTTCATCTTCGAGGCCACCTCCACCACCTTGCCCAGGGGGATGCCCCTGCCATAGTCGCGGACGGTCACCAGCTTGTCGTGGATGGTAATGACGATCTTCTTGCCGAAGCCCATCATGAACTCATCCACCGAGTTGTCCATAACCTCTTTCAGCAACACATAGATACCGTCGTCCTGCGAGGAGCCGTCGCCCAGCTTGCCGAT
>CAZYQV010000271.1:0-2652 GCA_964649775.1 uncultured Rikenellaceae bacterium | reverse complement strand
GCATTTCGGTGCCGGCCATCATCGATGTTCCCACCACCCGCTCGCCTTTCTCCACATTCAGCCGCGTCACGATGCCCGGGATAGGAGCGAAGATGTTTGTCTTGATCAGGTTCTCTTCTGCCTCTTTCAGGCTGGCCTGGGCACTGAGCAGACTGTATTTTGCAGCATCCACATCGGCTTTGGCCGACTTGTATGCAGCCTCCGCTTTTTCAAAATCAGCCTGCGAGATCGTTTTCTGTTCGAACAGTTTTTTGTTGCGCTCATACGAGAGACGCGCCTGCACGAACTGGGCCTCGGCCTGCGCCTGGCGTGCTTTGGCCGAATGAACAGCGGCCATCGCCCTGTCACGGGCCGAGATGTACACATCCGGCTTGATCTTCACCAGCAGTTTGCCTGCCTTGACGAACTCCCCCTCTTTGACATTCAACTCGACGATCTCACCGGAAACATCCGGCGCCAGTTTTACCTCTGTGGCTGGCTGTATCTTGCCATTGGCATTTACGGTCTCGATAATCGTGCGGTACTTCCCTTTTTCCACCGCCACTTTGTAGGTCAGTTCCTTCCCGAACCATCCTTTTTTCTTTCCGATGACCGCAACAATAATGGCCAGAACGGTCAGGGACATTACGATCAATAAAGCTTTATTGCTTTTCATATGGTCAAAATTTTATATTCCGTACAAAGGGTTCTCCCCTGTAAAAGTTCAGTACGTTGATCTTGAAGACAAACTCATACTTTGCTGCCAGCAGGTCAGACTGGGCTTTTGCCAGCTTGCTCTTGGCCGTATTGTAATCCACGCTCGTGACCAGCCCCACGTTGAATTTCTCCGCTGTATAGCGGAAAGACTCTTCCATGGAAGAGACGGTTTTTTTCATGGCCAGGTACTTGTTCATGGCCGCCCTGGCATCGGCCCATGCCTGCTGGATCTCCTTGTACAAGGCTTTTTTCTCACTCTCGAACTGAAGCTGGGCATTCTGAATGCCCAGACGGGCATTGTTCACTTCCTTTTGTATCTGCCAGCCGTTGAAGATGGGGATGGTAAGTCCCAGCCCCACCATCCAGTTGCGGTTGTCTGTAAGCTGCTCACCGAAAGGATATTGTTCATAGATGATCCCTCCGCCGGGATTCACTCCCAGGATCTTTTTCCTGTTATCGGAAAAACTGGTATTGAAGCTGCCGTTGAGATTGAGCCGCGGGCTCTTGGCCCCGCGTGCCACTTTCAGGGCGATCTCCGAGCTCTTCAACTGATAGGTGGCGCTTTTGATCTGCGGCATGATGTTCATGGCATCCGAAAAGACAACCGATACAGAAGGCAGTACAAAGGCGCTGTCCGGGGCTTCTATCTCCGGGACCACGATCCCGAACCCGGCCACCGAGTCAAGATCAAGCATCTGCGTGAGGTTGAGATACGCCAGGTCCAGGGCGTTGGAGCGGTTGACCACGGTGGCTTCCTCCGAAGCAGCCTGAGCCTCCACCTCCAGGAGATTGCCCCCCGGCAGACTGCCGGCATCCACGAGGATGCGTGTGCGCGCGATCTGCTCTTTTGTCACCTCCAGCTGTTGACGGGCCACCGTCAGCAGCTCTTTGTCAAGCAGGATCTGAAGATATGCCAGGGCAATATTGAGTGAGATATCTTTCTTGGCCCTGTCCAGATCTTCCATGCTGGCCATCAGCAGGTATTTGTTCTGCTTGATCATATTGGCCTTCTGCATCCCGCTGAACAGGTTCATCGATCCTCCGAAATTGAAGCCGAGATAGTTCACCGAATTGTTGGTGTAGTTGTAGGTTGTCTCATCCAGCACCCTCCCGGCCGAATAGGAATAGTTGCTCCCAGCAGAGAGGGAAGGGATGCGGCTCAGCTTGGCCTGTCTGAGCGCATTCTCCTTCATATCCGTGGAGAGGGCCTGCTGCTTGATCTGTATATTGTTGTCAATGGCATACCGTATACAATCATCAAGCGTCCAGCTCCCCCCCGGCACCTGGGCTTGTCCCGGCAAAAAGCCTGTCAACAAAAAAAACGAAAACAGAAGCAGTATATTTTTATTCATTTTTTACATACTTTTTGGGAGTTGCTAATATAGAGAAAGTTTGCTATTCCTTCCCATAACAAAGATCATATTTTAACCATGCAGGGTATGTCCCTCAAAATATTCTTCCGACCTTTGTGGCAAGATGGAGAAAACCATTTTTATTGAAGATATTGGAGAGGTTCGTCTCCGGAAAAGCAACAGGGCCCGCCGGGTAAGCATCCGCATCACCCCAGGCGGACAGGTAACGGTGACCATCCCCGCTCATTCCGGCTGGAATACAGCTCTTCGTTTTCTCGAACAGAAAAAGAAATGGGTCAAAAAAACGCTGGTACGCCTCGAAGAAAAAAGGCCTCCCCGGCCCGTATATCATCCCGGCGAGAATCCCTTCACACGTCGTCACCGGCTGTTTCTCTTACCGGACAGCAAGATCAGCGGGAAGGTACAAGCACGTATTTCAGGGGGGAAAATAACCGTCACCTATCCTGCTGCCTGGCCCCTCTCCCATCCTTTGCTGCAGGAGATGATCGGTTCACTACGCATACGTGCCCTGCGCAACGAAGCCCGGGCATATCTTCCCGGAAGACTGACGGAACTGGCCGGGCGTTACGGCTATACCTACCGG
>CAZYQV010000270.1:0-6008 GCA_964649775.1 uncultured Rikenellaceae bacterium | reverse complement strand
CCGCCTCCTCAAAAGGATACACCATCTGGAAAGCGGTGAAGTAACCGATGTGGCCTCCGTTGTTCTTCGCCGAAGGATCATCGGATACGGCACGGGCCATCTCCTCAAAAGAAGCTCCTGCCATGATCTTCCGGCGTATCTCCATGATCTTGTCCCATGCCTCTGTCGTATCTTCCGAGGCCCCCAGGCGCACAAGGATATGGCTGGCATACAGCTCTTTCTTCAGATGATCGTACCCCTCCCGTATGAGCGAGTCCATCACCTCAGGAGACACGATGTACGGCTCGGCCAGCTGATCGCGGTAACGTGCCAGCTCCTGCCGGTAGTCGGGCATCGTATCATAACCGAGCACACGCGCCTCATGCACCTTCAGCTTGAAGTTGATGTAAAGGTCAAGGTACTCCTCCGGGCTCTGCTTTGTCCCGCCTGTCTGGTCCAGGTTTTTCAGATACATGCGCTTGAACTCCCCTGCCGTCACGGTATCCCCGCCGACGGTGAACAACACCTCGCTGTCTTTCACCTGGCCGTGGACAGGAAGAAAGAATAACTGCAAAAGAATTCCTAACAAAAAATATCTGCTCCGCTTCATGGTCGTACGTTTTTTGTTGATGATTACATTTCCCTGGAATAGTTGGGCGCCTCACGGGTGATGGTGATGTCGTGCGGATGACTCTCCACGACGGCCGCCTGTGATATCTTGATGAAACGGGCTTTCTTCAGGTCTTCTATCCTGGCTGCACCGCAATACCCCATGCCGGCACGCAGTCCTCCGATCATCTGGAACACCACCTCCGAGAGTCTGCCCTTATACGGCACACGGGCGGCAATGCCTTCCGGCACCAGTTTCTTGATGTCGTCCTCCACATCCTGGAAGTAACGGTCTTTCGAGCCCATCTGCATGGCTTCGATCGATCCCATGCCGCGGTATGACTTGAACTTACGGCCGTTGTAGATGATGGTCTCGCCGGGCGACTCCTCCACGCCGGCGAAGAGCGATCCGGCCATGATGACCGAGGCGCCTGCCGCCAGGGCCTTGACGATATCCCCCGAATAACGGATGCCGCCGTCGGCGATCACCGGCACGCCTGTCCCTTCCAGTGCCTGCGCCACATCGAAGATAGCCGTCAGCTGGGGCACCCCCACGCCGGCGATGATACGCGTGGTACATATCGATCCGGGGCCTATCCCCACCTTCACGCCGTCGGCCCCTGCCTCCAGCAGGGCCCGCGCTCCTTCGGCAGTGCCGACGTTGCCGGCCACCAGGTCGACGTCGGGGAACGCTTTCTTCACCTTTTTCACCGTCTCTATCACCCCCTGCGTATGACCATGGGCCGTGTCGATGACCAGGGCATCCACACTCTCCTCCACCAGGGCGGCAGCACGCTCCAAAGTATCGGACGCGATGCCCAGCGCCGCCGCCACACGCAGCCGGCCTTTCCCGTCTTTACACGAATTGGGACGGTCCTTTGCCTTGGTGATGTCTTTATAGGTCACCAGTCCCACCAGGTGATCTTCATCATCCACGATGGGCAGCTTCTCTATCTTATGCTCCTGCAGTATCTTTGCCGCCTCCAGCAGATCGATGGTGTCGTCGGTGGTCACCAGATGTTCATGCGTCATCACCTCACGCACAGGACGGTGTCCTTCCTTTTCAAAGCGCAGGTCCCTGTTGGTGATGATGCCTATCAGCACGTTCTCCTCGTCCACCACGGGGATGCCTCCGATGCCATAGTCATGCATCAGGTTGATCGCCTCCTGCACCGTGTTCTCCGGATGGATGGTGATGGGATCCATGATCATGAAGTTCTCCGCCCTCTTCACCCTTCGCACATGACGGGCCTGCTCCTTCACGGGCATGTTCTTGTGGATCACACCGATCCCTCCCTCACGGGCGATGGCGATGGCCATCTCGGCCTCGGTAACCGTGTCCATGGCAGCCGTCATCACCGGGATGTTCAGCTCTATGTTGCGCGTAAAACGGGTGCGTGTGCTCACGTTGCGCGGCAGCACCTCGGAATAGGAAGGCACCAGAAGCACATCGTCAAAGGTGATCCCCTCTTTTATGATACGTTCGCTGGAAAAAGACATTCTTAATAAATTTGTTAAATTTAAAGTGCGCAAAATACAAAAAAATTAACGGACAGCAGGGGTATTATGAGCAAAAAAACAGAGGCTTCCGACCTCTATCACCAGATCCTGGAAAAATACTGGGGCTTCACCCGTTTCCGGCCTTTGCAGGAGGAGATCATCTTCTCCGTGGCCAACGGCAACGACACGCTGGCCCTGATGCCTACGGGGGGAGGTAAGTCGATCACTTTCCAGGTGCCTGCCCTGGCCAAGGAGGGGCTCTGTCTGGTGATCACCCCGCTCATCGCCCTGATGAAAGACCAGGTCAACCGTCTGCGCCAGATGGGCATCAAAGCTGCGGCCATCTATTCGGGTATGACACGTGACGAGATAGACCTCACCCTCGACAACTGTATCTACGGTGATTACAAGTTCCTCTATGTCTCTCCCGAGCGGCTGGGCACTGAGCTCTTCCGCGTGCGGGCGGAAAAGATGAAGGTCAACCTCATCACCGTCGATGAGGCTCACTGCATCTCGCAGTGGGGATACGACTTCCGTCCCTCCTACCTGCGCATCGCCGCGTTGCGTGACCTCCTGCCCGGCGTGCCCGTGCTGGCACTCACCGCCACCGCCACGCCCGACGTGGTGGACGACATACAGGACAAGCTGCGGTTCTCGCGCAAGAACGTGCTGAAGAGCTCTTACGAAAGGAAGAACCTGGCTTACATGGTGCGTGAGACAGACGACAAAACAGGCTATCTCCTCCGGCTGACACGCACGGTACGCGGCACAGGCATCGTCTATGTACGCACCCGCAAAGAGGCCCGCGACGTGGCCCTCACCCTGCGGCAGAACAAGATATCCGCCGACTTCTACCACGCCGGCCTGAGCCACGAGCTGAGAGACCGCAAACAGGAGGCCTGGACACAGGGCTCCTCACGCATCATGGTGGCCACCAACGCCTTCGGCATGGGCATCGACAAGGCCGACGTGCGTTTTGTCATACACATGGACCTGCCCGACTCCCTGGAGGCTTACTTCCAGGAAGCAGGACGCGCCGGCCGCGACGGCAGGAAAGCATGGAGCATACTGCTGTACAACGATGCCGACAGGAACAAGCTGCAACAACGTGCCCGCATCAACTTCCCCGAGATCGCCGAGATCAAAAGAGTATACGAAGCCCTGGGCAACTTTTTCCAGATACCCGTGGGAGGGGCAAAAAACATGGCTTTCGACTTCAACCTCTCCGAATTCGTCGCCCGCTACCACTTCAACGTGATGATCGCCTACAACAGCCTGAAGATACTGGAGAGGGAAGGATACATCGAGCTCACCGAGGATATGCACAACCCCTCACGCATCCACTTCACCGTCTCACGCGACCAGCTTTATAAGTTCCAGATATCGAACGAAAAGTTCGACGCATTCATCAAGCTCCTGCTGCGCAGTTATACCGGTCTCTTCACGGAATTCGTGCCGGTCTTCGAAGAGCGTCTCGCCAGGACGGCCAAAGTGCCGGAAGAGGTCATTGTCACCTACCTGCAGCGCCTCAACAACCTCCATATCATCCGCTACATCCCCCGGAAACAGACCCCTATGATCATCTTCACCGAGGAGAGGCTCGAGATAAAAGCCCTGCTGATCTCCAGAGAGCATTATGCCCTGCGCAAGGAGATCTACCTCAGGAAACAGGAGAAAGTATGGGAGTATGTGACCAACAGAGCCCTCTGCCGCAGCCGCTTTCTGCTCGACTACTTCGGGGAAAAGAACGCTCTCAACTGCGGTATCTGCGACATCTGCAAAGAGATGCACGACACCACCCCCTCCCGTGAGGAGTTCGACGAGATCCACCGGCGGATCAGGGAGATACTCTCCCTCAACCCCCAGGGCATGGACATACGCGAGATCACCGCTGAGACGGGAAAACCGGAAGGGAAGACCCTGACGGTCATCCGCTGGCTCCTCGACAACGGTTATCTCATCCGCTCAGAAGAGAACGACCTGCTGAGATGTAAAGAGTAAAAACGGCAACATCATTATCTTTGCAAAAAAATCGCGCTATGAATGAGATCAATGAAAAAGAGGTCCTCTCCGAAGAGGTGATCACCTTCGTAAAGCTGGCAGCAGCCTATTGCGGGCTGGTGGAACAGGACGGGAAGAGAAGCCGCCGGGAATGGTTTGAAGAGCTGCGCGACCTGCTGGCAGGACTGTACGTGCAGGCCCTCCGCCTGCCACGCGTGGAGGCTGTCTCTGACGAAGGGAACCAGAAATTTGTCACTGAGGAGGAGTATAACCACGTGATGCAGCATGTACGCAGGAAGGCCGGCCAGTGGGATGAATACCCCGAGGTGTATGATCCCGAAGATCCCATAGAAGAACTCGACATCACCGCCCGCATCTCCGAGGACTGTGCCGACATCTATCAGGACATGAAAGACTTTATCACCCTGTATCATGTGGGCAACTACGAGGTGATGAACGACGCCCTGTGGGAGGTGAGGGAGAACTTCGAAAGGTTGTGGGGCCAGAAGCTGCTCAACGTGCTGCGCACCATCCACCGTCTGCTCACCCACGCCGACCTCACGGAAGAGGAGGAAGAGGAGGAACCACCAGCCACCACACAGCGGGACACCTCCGAATGGTTCATCACACGCCGTCAGCAGGAATGGGGTGACGGAAAGACAAAGGACGAAGGATAAAAGAGAGCGGAGCAGAGGGAGAATACCCGGTCCCCGAAAAAGCAAATCTTCAGCATTCGTGTTTTTTCCGGCTTTGCGGCCGCTCGAAACCGGTGGGGGGTTGTCCCCTTAAAACGTTTGCCCTGTATTGAAGTTGAAGGTCGCCCCGAAATAGAAGTTGATATTGTTGATCATCGACTGCATGTTGCTGGCAGGGGTGCCCTGCAGCGGACGGTGGATCTCCTGGTTGTATTCCACCGGATTCTTCAGATCGGCAAACTGCTTCTGGTTGGTTTCCCTGCCGATGGAGTACTGTACCCCCATGATAAAATCCTGCCCCTTGAAAGTGAAGATAGCCCCGCCGCTCAGACGGTAGATATCAAGGGTGAGCCCCCGCACCTTCTTGTAGTCTTCAAAAGGAGAAAGATCCAGGTTCTTGCGGTAATTGAAGTCGGTGCGGAAACCTCCCATCACCCGCACGTTCTCCTGTACCTCGATATTGTATCCCACCGCCGCATTGATGACCGCCTTCCCGCCGTTGACAAAGGTAAGCCACTCACGGCCGAACTGATATTGCGTATTCTCTTCGGCCTCCACCATACGGTAAGGAGCAACGGCACCGAAAAACTCCGTGGTAAAATAGAGTGTCTGACTGCGGGGGGTGGGAAGACGGTAGGTAGCCCCCACCGCTATGGAAAGAGGACTCTTGAAGTTCACCTGCATCTCCTTCTTCTCGGCATAGTCGATCAGCGTATAATTGGGCATCATCACCGCCGTATCGGGATCCATGATATTGTTCTTGCTGGCCTTGCGGGAGAC
Organism: uncultured Rikenellaceae bacterium; assembly: GCA_964649775.1. Taxonomy (GTDB): domain Bacteria; phylum Bacteroidota; class Bacteroidia; order Bacteroidales; family VadinHA17; genus DRPN01. Next base: position 444 of record CAZYQV010000270.1, on the reverse strand, counting down.
ACGCTTCCCGTCGGAATAGACGTTGAGCGAGGGCGTGGTAACGGTGATACCCAGCCCCAGAGGTCCTTTGCGATACAGAAAGCCCAGCTTCCACAACACCCGGTAGTTGTTGAAGTTGAAATAGTCCTCCTCCTCGTAGGACGCCACATAATACGGCACCTGCCCCAGCGGCGTGATCACCGTGTCGGACAAAGGCATCGCCTCAACGTCCATCAGATACTGGTAGGTCACCTGCCGCACCGGCACCATCATACTGGCTCCCAGCCGTATGGAAGAGCTCAGCATATATGATCCGCCGATACCTACCCAGTCGTCACGGTAATGATCCGAGTACTGGAAACGCGCGAAATAACGCTCTTCGCCCGGCAGGTATTTCAGTACGTCCGTATGCATGTCGAGAGAGCTGTTCAGCACCACACGATAGTTCTCATTGTTGAGAAAAGC
>CAZYQV010000269.1:0-3142 GCA_964649775.1 uncultured Rikenellaceae bacterium | reverse complement strand
CAGAAGAGATAGATGCCTTCATATTGGCCGTTGATCATCACATCCACCAGGCGGAAGCGGACGGAATAATGGCCCATCTCCCGGAACATGTTGAAGGATAACGGGTTCCGCATGAAAGTCTTTTCGTTGTAATGGGAGATGAGGAGCCAGTCGTTCTCGGCCGGCATGCCGAAGAGAGGGACGTTGAGGTTGTCGCCCAGCGAGTCACGGGTCTCCAGACTGTAGGGTTTCTGGGGGTAATGGGACGAGGTGGCTCCCCGGATCTCGATGCCGATGTGCCCGGTATAGACATTGCCGGAGTCGCGGATGCTGTTGAATTTACCGGGTCCGTTGTCGATGATCTCCATCCAGGCATCGATCTTGGGCTCGTCGGGGATAGCCTGCCCGTAAGTGTTGATCTTGATCACCGGCAGGGTAGAGCCCTGGTAGAACCAGGGTTCGGTGAACCAGGAAGGGACGGGGAGATAAAAACTGTCACTCACCGAAATGCCTGCCGAGAGCCAGGTGAGGGAAGACATGTCGGACGAACTGGCAGAACGGTTGTGCACCTCCACAGCCAGAACATTGACTCCGTTGATCAGTACCTGCTGCACTTTTTCCCTGTCGATGAAGAACTGTTCCGGTTTGCCTCCGGAGTACATGCGGGCTTCGTGATTGACAGCCGAAGGTTCATCCCAGCCAGGATAAGGAGAGGAAAGACCTGCCGAACGGGCGATTTCGATCCCGTTCAGGTAGGCCACGAACGCATCGTCATAGTCAATGTCCAGGGCGATGCCCCTGATCACGGACGTGTCTGTTACCACAAAGGAACGCCGGTAATAGAGGGCAAGACAGGGACTGATCTCAGTGTTGTCATCCCCGTCACCGTAGCCAATCCCCCCGCGGCCTGTTTTCCAGACACTGTCATCGAAAGAGGGATCACGCCAGCCGGCCGGCGGAGCACCCTCCGCACTCGTGGCATAACGGAACAAAGTGTCTGCGTAAAAAAACGTCTCCCAGTGATCGGTGGCTGGCTGGGCAGGTGAAAAAAATACACCCGCTACAAAAAAAGTTACGGCAGAAAGAAATGCTTGTTTTACGTGTTTCAAATATTTTTTCCTCATTATCCTAACCGGAAATGTGTATCCAAATGGCAAAACTACATAAAAAGACAAACTGCATGCAGGATGGGCGGAAAACGGCCTGTTGAACGGTGCCGTTTTGCCGGATCGTACAGATCCTCCGGAGAACCCTCTTATGTGCAAATGTTCAGCCAGATAGATGCTTTTTTTACAGGCCGCCGGACACGCTGCATGGGGAATTCTTACTTGTTTTTGCAAAATAATTACCGGCCAAAGCACTTTTATTACCAGATTTCGTATAAATCATGGCTTGCAGAATACGTATAAATTTGTCATTTTTGAAGAAGATGAGTTTTATTGCTAACCAAAAATTTTTAGTTATGAAAAAAGTTTACTTGATGTTACTTCTGGCAATGGCCGGTTTCGGTATTGTGAACGCACAATATCACGAGTTGCCGAAAACCGGCTGGACCGCCCTGGCAGATACTTTTCAGGCAGGGCAGCCGGGGTCCAATGCCATCGACGGGGATCCCTCCACGCTGTGGCATTCTCCCTGGGATGGCAATACGTATCCCCAGCCGCACTGGATTGTGGTCGATTTCGGCAAAGAGATCGATATCGACGGCTTCAGCTATCTGCCCCGTTCGGGTGCGGGTAACGGCACCATCAAGACCTGGGGTTTTTATATGGCCGGTGCCGACAGTGTATGGATGTTAGACGACTCCCTGCACGGCGAGTTCGGCGACCCCTGGGATATCAAGCATGATGTCTTGTTGCAAAAGACTTACCATGTCCGTTACATGAAGCTGGTCTCATGGGAAGAGAGATGGGGACAGGGATTCACCTCCTGCGCCGAGTTTGGAGCCCTTCGCAACGGAGCTGACTTTACGGCTGACAATACTCATATTTTAAGAGGTGAATCCGTACAGTTCAACAACAAATCCTATAAAGGATATACATCACTGCAGTGGACTTTCCAGGGAGGTACCCCTGCCACATCCACCGAAGAGAATCCCGTGGTCAAATATTCTGATGCCGGCGAGTACGACGTCATGCTGGTAGCAGTCTATGCCGACAGGTCGGATACTTTGCTTATGAAGAAATACGTTATGGTGGACATTCCGACAGTCGACAGGAGCGGATGGATAAAACTGTATGTTGACAGTGAGCAGGGTGGCCGCCCCGCTGAGAATGTTTGGGATGGTGACCCTGCCACGATCTGGCATACGGAATGGTCTCCCAGTTCCATTCCCTATCCGCATACCCTGGTAATCGACATGGGGGCTAAGATCCAGGTGGAAGGATTCATTTATACGCCGCGTTCCGGTGGTGGCAACGGTACTGTAAAAGACTATGAATTCTATGTACTGGAAGATACGGCCATGTGGACCGATCCCGGTACCTGGGGAGATCCTGTGGCCTCCGGAGCATGGACAGCTCCCTGGAATCAGGAAAAACGTGTTTTCCTCAGCAAACCTGTGCTGGGACGTTACCTTATTTTCTATACACTTTCTGAAAAGAACAATAATGACTGGACATCTTGTGCCGAACTGAATGTGATGGGAACCCTTTTTGGTTCCACATTCAAAGCCAACCGGACCGAGATCTATGAAACCCAGAAGGTGGACTTCACGGGAGGCCCCGAAGGAAAGAAAGCCTATCACTGGATCTTGCCCGGCGGCGATCCTGCTACATCCGATGAGCAGAATCCTTCGGTGAAATATTCTGCTGCCGGCACCTATGATGTGACCCTTATCACGACCAGTGCTGCTGATGGTACGAAGGACACACTGGTGAGGAGTGATTATATCAAAGTAAAACCGAGGAAAAAGAACAAACCCCTCGATAAAGACGGCTGGTCGGTGATCGCATGGGACAGTCAGGAAGAACCCAATGGACGTTATGCTTCCGATGTTATTGACGGTGATCTCAGTACTTTCTGGCATACGGCCTGGTCGCAGCAGCAGGATCCTTATCCCCATTTTGTGATCATTGACATGGGTAAGAATGAGGATATATCGGGGTTTGTGTATTATCCGCGTCCCGGCGGCGGCAACGGTACCGTTGATTCCTGCGCATGG
>CAZYQV010000268.1:0-4743 GCA_964649775.1 uncultured Rikenellaceae bacterium | reverse complement strand
TGCCGGTGGAGTCGAGCGAATAGTAGACGCGCCGCAGGGCCCCTTCCTTGTTGACGGTGTTGCGCCAGTAGGGGATCCATGATTTGAGCCTGGCCTGGTGGGCCAGGATGTCGCGGATGAGGAGGTCTTTCTTGTTGGAGTGTCTCCACTGGGGCCAGTAGGTGCTCAGCGGCACGTCCAGGTCGAACTTGCCCTGGTCGTGCAGGCGCATCAGCGCCGGCAGGGGACCCGTGATCTTGGTCACCGAGGCGAAGTCGTAGAGTGTCTCTTTGCTGACGGGGGTCTTGTGTGCGTAGGTGTAGTAGCCGTAAGTCTTGTGGAAGACCACGGTGCCGTGGCGGGCCACCAGCACCTCGCAGCCGGGGGCGGCCTCTGCCTGCAGCGCCGCCCCGACGATCGAGTCGATCTTCTCCTCCAGGTAGCGGCCGTCCATGCCCACCGCCTCGGGACGGTCGTACCGCAGACGGCCGAGAGAGGGTGTGGTGAGGCCCGTGCCCTGGGGGTAGAGCCCTTCCACGTTCACCGGCAGCACCCCCTCCGTGCCATAGGCGCCGAAGACCATCTGGGCGGCCAGCGCCTCCATGAGGGGCGTCTCCTGGTAGGTGAGGAGCAGGGCCCCGCTCTGTTCGATGCCGGGGATATGTGACAGGGCAAAAGGATTGCCGAAGAAGACGGTGAGGGTGCGGTGGTTGCCGGTGATCTCCCTGATGAAGGTTTTCTCTTCCTCCGTGATGCCGAAGCGGCGGTAAGGGCGCTGGTCGAGGCCCTGCACACCCAGGATGACCAGCGTGTAGCCGTTGAGCTTCTTCAGCAGGGCGTGCTGCCCGGCTGTATCCGGCGGCATCACGAAGAGGTCCATGCGGGTGTACTTCTTGAGGTACTCCTGGAAGAGGGTGAGGGTGTCGCTGCCGGTGACCACGGCGGCGATGCGTTGCCGCTCCAGATGGCGCACGGGCAGGAGGCTGTCACTGTTCTGCAGGAGGGTGACGGCCCTCTGCGAGAGGGTGCGGTTGAGCATCTGTGCCTCCACGGTGTTGAGGTCGTCGCGCAGGTGATCCAGGTCGACAGGGCGGTAGTGGGCCAGTCCGGCGCGGTACTTGGCCCGCAGGATCTTTTTGATGCGGTCGTCTATGTCTTTCCTGTCGAGCCGTCCGCTCTTCAGGGCTTTCTTCACCTCCTCCAGGGCTTTGGGGATGTCTTCGGAGAACTCGATGATGTCGTTGCCCGCCTCGAGGGCTTTCACGTCGGCCAGCCCCGGTGCGAAGTATTTGGTGACCCCTTTCATGTTCATGGCGTCGGTGACCACCAGTCCTTTATACCCCAGCTCCTCCTTGAGGAGACCCGTGACGATGGGCCGGCTGAGGGTGGAGGCCTGGCGGGGGGTGCTGTCGAGGGCGGGGATGCTCAGGTGGGCTACCATGATCGCGCCTGTCCCCGCGCGGATCATCTAACGGAAAGGGTACAGCTCGAGGCTGTCGAGGTGGGTACGCGTGTGACGGATCACCGGCAGTCCCAGGTGCGAGTCGGTGTCGGTGTCGCCGTGGCCGGGGAAGTGCTTGGCCGTGGCCAGGATGCCTTCCGCCTGCATGCCCCGCATGTAGAGGACACCCCTCCGCGCCACCTTGTCGCGGTCGGTGCCGAAGGAGCGGTAGTTGATCACCGGGTTGTCGGGGTTGTTGTTGATGTCCACCACGGGGGCGAAGTTCATGTGGATGCCCATACGCCTGAACTCGCGGCCTACCTCGCGGCCCATGACGTAGAGGAGCGAGTCGTCACGCAGGGCCCCCAGCGTCATCTGGTAGGGGAAACGTATCGTGCCGTCGAGACGCATGCCCAGACCCCACTCGCCGTCGAGGGCGATGAGCAGCGGCACACGGCTCTGCGACTGCAGGTAGTTGGTCAGCGCCGCCTGCCGCTCCGGCGTGCCCTGGAAGAAGACCAGCCCGCCGATATGGCTCTCCCGCACCAGACGCAGCAGGGTGCCGGTATGCTCCGGCCCGCGGTTGGAATATGCCGCCGCCATAAAAAGCTGCCCCAGCCGCTCGTCGGGAGAGAGCGCATTGAAAACCGAGTCGACCCACTGCTCCTCTGCCGGTGAAGCGGAGACGGTCAGGTCGGCAAAAGGATTTTCCTGCGCCGGCAGGAGGGGGATAAAAAATAAGCCTGCCAGAAAAAACAGGGCTGCTTTGAGAAAATCTGGTCTGTTCATAAGATTGACTGTAAAATTCCAAAATTTAAATTCCAAATATCCTGCCCGCCGGTTTACCTCCCGCCAGGGAGGTTTATCTCCCGTAAGGGAGGCAGGCAGGCAAATAGATCCCAATTTTCAAATATCAATAACCAAAATGTTCAAAGTTCGTAGTTAGTCGTTCGTCGTTCGTGGTTTTGAGTTTTGAGTATCGAGTTTCGAGTTTTTAACTTTTCAACTCTTCGCTCCCACTCACCACTCACCACTCATTTCTCATCACTCATCTCTCTTCTCTCCTTCCCATATTCCTCCAGCACCTTCCTTACCGACCCGTACTTCAGCAGCCTTTCACGTGCTTCCTCTTCGGGCAGGCCGATTTCGTCCATGATGATGCGGGTGCCGCGTTTGACCAGTTTTTGGTTGGTGAGCTGCATGTCCACCATCTTATTGCCTTTTACGCGGCCCAGTTTGATCATGGTGCCGGTGGTGATCATGTTGAGGATCATCTTGGTGGCGGTGCCGGCTTTGAGGCGGGTGCTGCCGGTGATGAACTCGGGTCCCACGACGGCCACGATGGGTATGTCCACCTCTTTCTCGAGGGGGGTATCGGGGTTGCAGGTGATGCAGGCGGTCAGCACGCCGTGTTTCTTTGCCTCACGCACGCCGCCGATGACGTAAGGGGTACGGCCCGAGGTGGCGATGCCCACGAGGGTATCTTTCTCGTTGATGTGATAGACCATCAGGTCTTTCCAGGCCTGGTGGTAGTCATCTTCGGCATCTTCGACGGCCTTGCGTATGGCCGTGTCGCCGCCGGCGATGAGGCCGATAACCACATCGTCGGGCATGCCGAAGGTGGGGGGCACCTCCGAGGCGTCCAGGATGCCCAGACGGCCGCTGGTGCCGGCGCCGATGTAAAAGAGGCGGCCGCCGTCTTTCATCCTGTCGACGATGCCGTGGATCAGCTTCTCGATCTGCGGGATGACCTTGCGGACGGCCAGATGGACCGTCTCGTCCTCCTTGTTGATGTTCTCCAGGATCTCCCGCACCGTCATTTTGTCGAGATGATCAAAACGGGAAGGTTGTTCGGTGATCAGCGCCATGGGTGATGTTTTGATGAGGGGATAAAATTAGAAAAAATAGCGGAAAGATCGCCCATCTCCCCACAGGGAAAGAAGGCGGGGAGAGTGCTTGCCGGAGGAGAACTCTGCCGGAGGGAGGTATTCCGTGACGGAGAGATACAATATGCTGTGCCCGCCGGGATCTCTTTTTGGTTATCTTAATACAAAAAGCAGTCCTCCGTTGATCACCATTTCCAGCCGAAGCCGGTCTGCAGGGTATAGTCGTGGCGCGGGGCGCCGGTGGCGGGGCTGTTGTCGAAATTGTGGGTGCCGCCCAACGAGATATAAAAATCCAGAGGGAGGTCATATTTGATGCTCAGCTCAAAAGTGGTACGTATCCTGCCCCACTGGGTGAGTCCCGGAAAGAAAGCCAGTTTGGAGTTGACGGAGAGGTCGCCGATATCAAAAAGACTGAGGTTCATCTTCACCAGTCCTTCAATACTCTGTTTGTCATCGCTGTCCTCATAGTAATTCTCATTGTTGAAGGAGAAGCCTCCGCCGAAGCCCCAGTATGCCTCATTGGTATGGATGAAATAATACCCCACCCCGAGGTTGCCGTTGGTACGCAGGTTGATCATCTGCTCGGAGCTGGAAAAGAAGGTGATGTCGGTGATGGTGAACCAGTCGCGCGGCAGATAATAATAAAAGGAGATGTTGCCGTCCAGCTTGCGTATGTCATTGATGCTGTCCTGGCGGGAGAAGATCATGTTGAGGGAGCCGTCGCCCAGCCATTTGTGGGCGCGGTAGCCGGCGTTGAGCTGCAGGTCCATCTGTTTGAAGTGATTGGCCTTGGTCAGACTGAATCCCACGCCCATATTGCCGTACAGCCGGCTGAGGAAGGTCTCCTCCACGGGGCGCATCTCTACAATGTTTTTCAGGGTCACCTCGATCTTTTTGTTGTACCCCGGCAAGATATGTGTTTTGCCCTCTCTGTCCGTCTCCAGACGCCCGAGATAACGGCTGCCGTCGGAGAGGGTGATCAGAAAAGTGGTGAGCGTGCGTATCGAGACGATCCCGTCCCACTCGACCTCGAAGTCTTTTTTGCTGTAGTCGGTCTCTATCTGCATCACGCCTCTGTTCATCAGCTTGATCTCGCCGGCGATGATATCCCTGTTCTTTAGTACGAGGGTGTCCTGTGCCCGTCCCCACAGGGGGATTATCAGCAGTACAAAAAAAAGAAAACGGACAGGTTTCATATACCGGACTGTTTGTCGGATGGAGGCATTGCCTCCGGCCAATCTGGATGGTTTCAGATGGTAAAGATATGAATTTCTGCGAAGGTACAGACGCTGTCCCGTTAATGGAACAGGGTGATGGAAATGGTCGTGTCCGCTGCGAGGGTGAACCTGGTCTTTTCGAAGGAGGGGGCCGAGAGGCGAGGTTTGATGTCGTTGGAGAATCCGTAGGGCTCGGTGGGAATGCCCAGCAGGTTCTTGT
>CAZYQV010000267.1:0-4402 GCA_964649775.1 uncultured Rikenellaceae bacterium | reverse complement strand
GACACCTACTTCGTCTACCCCGGCCCCCACAGCTCGGTGCGCTTTGAGAAACTGATCGAAGGCATCCAGGCCCATGAGAAGATACGCATCCTCACGGAGATGATCCGGGAGAAAGGGATCACCCTTCCCGACTCACTCAACCTGCAGCAATACCTCGACAAGATCGACCCCGCCCATCCTTTCGACGCAGCACAGTATGTAAGGAAAGGTCGGGAGATGCTGGATGAGATCACGGAGATGATGACAGGAGGACATTGATCCAGCCCTGGCGGGTATGTTTGGTGTGGCTACGCCACTTTTGGGGTTTGGTATCCCGGCAAGCCGGGATGTTTGGTGCCTGCTGCGCAGGCGTTCGAGGTTTGGTGTGCCCTGGCGGGCATGTTTGATGTGCCTTCGGCACGTTTGAGGTTATAACCCTTTTTACTCTTCAACTCTTCAACTCTTCAACTCTTCAACTCTTCAACTCTTCAACCTTTTCGACTCTTCGACTCTTCGACCCTTCAACCTTCTCCCCTATTCCTTCTCCTTAGTTTCCCGTATCTTCTTCAGCGAGAAGGCATAGATCCTGCCGGGCAGCTTGTTGGTCTCGGAGCTGACCAGGATAGTGTCGTCATCCAGGAAGGCGACCCCCTCGGTCTGGGCCATGAAATACTCCGGATAGCGCACCCGGATCACTTTCCCGTGGAAAAAGTCATTGCCGGGAAAGTCATAGAAGACCCACAGGTAGGGATAAAAGCTCTCATAACCTGACAGCACGAGGGTCTTCCGGTCCGGGCTGAGGGCCGCTCCCGTGACCAGCCCTTTCACGAAGAAAGAGTCGACCAGTCTTGCCGCCCCCTCGCCCGGCACCTTGGGCAGCCGGTAGAGACGGGTCTCTTCCCACTTCCAGTCTTTGGTGAAGAGGCAAAGGGAATCCTCCAGGGCTATAAGAGCTTCGCAATCCCAGCGGGTGGCCAGGGGCAGACGGATGAAAGAGCGTTGCTCAGGGTAGTGGAAAGCGATGACCTCCGCCCTGACGACCGCTTCTCCGTCAGACCATTCCATCTTTTTCGGCAGGCGGTATACACACAGGTCTTTCCGCCATCCGGCATTGTTCCCGAAATCACCTATGTAGAGGTACTCCCCGTCCATTGCCAGCGACTCCCAGTCGTGGTTCTCCGCCCCTGCCACAGTGATCCTCTTCACCACCTTCTTTTTCTTCAGATCGAAGCCGTACAGCACGTTCTCCCCGCCGCTGTCGTTGAGGGTCCATACCAGGCCTTTCCACCAGAGCAGTCCCGACGACTCATGCAGTTCCTCCGGCATGGAGTCTACCAGGATCTCCGGGATCAGATGGACCGTCTTCATGGTGACCCGCCGTTCTCCGGTGGCAGGAGTATCATCATCTCCCGGCAGCAGGGGCAGCAGCAACACCAGAAGAGTTGTCAGGAACAGGGATAATGTGTTCATCGGAAATATTTTTTTTCACGTTTCTCCGCCGCAGCCACCCATGCCTCGGGGATAACCTTCCAGTTGCCTGCGGCGGCGGGGCGGATCACCTTTTTCTCTTCCATCCAGTGCATCATGTAATAACGCAGGTCTTTCTCCGTGGCCGTGATGATCCGTGCCGCCAGCGAGTCGTGCGGTATGCCGCAGCCGCGCGTGAGATGGCCGCCGCCGCCATTGCCGCGGTAAGAGTTGAGCGCCACACGATACCATCTCTCCGGATCGAAGGGTGTGCCGCCGGCCATGGAGAGGATCGTGACCCTCTCTCCCGGCGGCTTGCGCACATCCACTACCTAACGGATGCCGGCAGCCGAGTCGAAACCGTAATAAGGCGCCGCCAGACGGTGACGCCCCTTATTATCTTTCCGGTAGTTCAGCAGGGCATCGGCAGGAGAACGCATGGTATTGAACCACATGCCGTAAGAGTATTCCAGATAATCCTTTATCTCACTGCCCTTCAACCGCATGGTATAGAGCAGGTTCTCGAAACGGTAGAGCCTGAACAGATCACGCACACGGATCTCTCCCTCCGGGATATCGCTGCGCAGGGAGAGCGGCGCGGCAAAAGAGATATCGGCCCCCGAGAGCTCCAGCTGTACCGTATGGATCAGCCCCATGAAAGGAGAGTCGCCGAAGAGGGCATCCACGGAGGAGACCGGTGCGGTAAAACGCGCCACGGGGCGCGAGACATACTGCATCACACGGGCCGAGTCCTCCGCAAATTTCTGCCGGAAAGCAGGATCCACGGCCACCCCTTTCATGGAGACCAGCTCACCGTGCACCTCCTTGTCGTAACCTCCTTCCGCATTTTTCGTCAGGGTGATCACGGCCGAGGAGACCCACCGGGCAGCATTGGCAGGATCCAGCACGGTCACCTCCCTCCCCTGCGCATCTTTTTCCGGCCTGTTGAGGGTCTTGTGGTCATGACCGATGAGCACCAGGTCGAAACCGGGCACCTCCCGCACCACCAGGAGAGAGGCATTCTCATTGTCCGGTGTGGTGGCTTTCTCTCCGCCGTACGTATAATCATAGCCGGCATGAAAGAGTCCGATCAGCACATCGGGATGCTCCCGCTCCCGGATCAGGGGCACCCATTTCCGGGCGGTCTGCACCATATCCTCAAAGTGCATCCCCGACCAGATCTCTTCCGGCAGCCATTTGGGAATGCCGGGGGTGATCAGCCCCAGCACGGCCACACGCACCCCGCGGATGTCGATGACCGTATAGGGTTTGAAATAAGGCTGTCCGTCGTCATCCCGCACGGCGTTGGCCGCCATCCACGGGAAGTCGAACTCCCGCACCAGACGGTCGTACACCGCATGGCCGGCTTCTATGTCATGGTTGCCCACCGTCGCGGCACCGTATCCCATATAGTTCATCACCCGGGCGCATATATGCGGTGTGAGGGTATCTTCGAAATTATAATAATAGACCACGGGCTGTCCCTGGAGGATATCACCGTTGTCGAGGAGAAGGACGGCCTGTGAGGTGTCCCCGCGTTGCTGCCGCACATAGCTCATCACCCTGGCCAGGGAACCGCCTGCCGGATGGTCGTTGATGAAATCGTAAGGGAAGAGGGCCCCGTGCACGTCGGAGGTCTCGATGACCCGCAGCACCAGCCGCCGGGGACGCTCCTGCTGGCGCGGGGACAGGCACGAGGACAACAGCAGGAAAGCTGCCGTCACCATCCACGCCACGCTCTTCAGAGAGAAGGATCGCTTCATCTTCATCGTTTTTTCATTTTTACCCCGTAAAAAAGGGCCAGGATACGCTCAAACAGACGGAAAGGCAGAAAGATCCTGATGACAACTGCCAGTTTCTCTTCGGGCTTGCCCGTCATATACCGGAAACGCGGGTGCTTCCTGCGAATGATCCGGACGATCTTGCGGGCCACCTTGCCGGGGTCGCCTCCCTTCTGTTCGTTTTTCTCAATGATCTCCTTCGTCTTCAGCACCTGGCGGCCGTAGGGAGAGCTTTCGTCGAGGATCCATTTCCTTGCGGAGGTGAAGCCGGTGCTCATATCGCCGGGTTCAACCAGCACCACATCGATCCCGAAACTCTTCACCTCGATGCTCAGGGCCTCGCTGAGCCCTTCCACGGCAAATTTTGCAGCGCTGTAATAGCCCTGGTAGGGCAGGCCCATCCTGCCGGCGATGGAGCTGACATTGATGATGCGGCCACCCCCGCGGCGGCGCATCAGCGGCAACACCCGGCGTGTCACCTCGACCATGCCAAAAAAAACAGTGTCCATCTGCTCCCGGATCATCGCAGAGGTGCTCTCCTCCACCGATCCGCCAATGCCCATACCGGCATTGTTGACCAGCACATCCACCCCCTCCTCTTTCTTCATCAGCTCCGCCAGCGCCGCATCTATCGACACAGGATCCGTGACATCCATACGCAGCATGGTGAAGGGAACAGCATGTTTCTCAGGACGACGACTGGTGCCGTATACGCTGTACCCAAGCGCATGCAGACGGTCCGCCGTGAGAAGGCCTATGCCCGAGGAGGCTCCCGTGATCAAAACCACCGTCAGGGCAGGTTCTTTTGTTGCCATCATTTGCAGATACGTTTAAAATCCAGAACAGAAAAACAAACTTAACAAAATTCATCTCCGCTCACGCTTTTTTTGAACAGAAATCCCCCTCACAGATCACGTGAACGAACTGTGGGACACAAAATCACACGATCTTTTTCATCAGAAAACAATAACTGTTCATACAAAAATCCGGCTTATTCATACAATAATTAGGATTGTCCATACGGGAAGGTTTATTTTTGGATAATTTTGTTTTCATAAAATTGACGAATGAGACATTTCTGATTTTTTATGTTCTGGAAAAATAGTTACATTTAAAAACTAATTCCGGCAAGATGGGAATATTTCTTTTCAACAAGAAAACCAAATCGCAGGGGG
>CAZYQV010000266.1:0-2952 GCA_964649775.1 uncultured Rikenellaceae bacterium | reverse complement strand
AACGTCATTGGAGGGAACATGGTCTCCAGGGGTGCAAAAGCCGGCAAGGGAGATGTGGGAGATTATTATAAGTGGGAGGATGAAATGGCCGTGTGGGGCTTGGAATTCGATACGAAAACACAAATAGTTCTGAAATCCGTGAAAGTATATAACGGTGAGAGTGAGTCGGGCAGTTATACGGGTCCGCGTACCTTCACCGTTGTCACCTCTTCGGGGGATACGGTGGCACAAACGACGGTGGACGTAACGGAGGGAGAGCAGCGGCTGGAGCTGAACATGACCGTCCCTCCCGGCAAAGGATACCGTCTCTTTCCGGACAGACATGTGGGGTTATGGCGGGATACGGACGGAGCTGTCTTTCCGTATGCTGTGGGGCCGGCCGTGATGATCACGGCTGGTTTGCGGTTTGACGGGTTGAAACCTGCGGACAGACAGGGGTATTATTATTTTTTTTATGACTGGGAGGTGGAGGCGGAGATGCCCGTCTGTCACAGCGCCAGGGTGGGTACCGACGGCACCGTCGGGATGAAAAAGACAAAAGATACGGCCATAACCCTCTTTCCCAACCCTGCGGACGACCATCTGCAGATCAAAGGACTCCCGGCCCCGGCAAAGGGATCGGTACAGATCTATAACAGCCTCTGTCAGCTGGTGAAAAGCGCAGATATGCGGGGAGACACACAAATGGAAGTTAACACAGGAGATCTTCCTCCCGGCATGTATTTCTGCAGGGTCGTCGCTGACGGCAGGCTCTTATGCACGAAGAAAGTGATGTTCGTTAGATAGTTTCCCGGTCATTCAAATGACAGGGTCCCCGTAATCCTGTCCCAAAAACGAGTCCTGTCCGGCACTACCGGAGGATGATGAACTTCAGGGAGAGGGGCTCCGAACGTTCAGGAAGGATCTTCATGAAATAGATGCCGGACGGGAGAGCGGCAACATTTACCCGGAGACCCGTTAAGTCAACGTTTTTCAATGTCTTTACATTTTTCCCGGTATTGTTGAAGATGTACACCGTCCCTGTTGTGCCCGGGACCATGTCCGACCGGAAAAAGACGACATCCCCGGCAGGGTTGGGATACAGAATGACATGTCCCCTCTTCATCAGGGGGGATCCCTGGGAGATATCTTCTATCACGACGACCTTTTCCGTGCTGTCGGCTCCGCACGAGTTGCGGGCAACCAGTTTTACATGATAAGTGTTATAATCCCGGTAGTTATGAACAGGTTCTGCTTCTGACGAGCTGCTGCCGTCGTCAAAATCCCAGAAATAAGAATTCCCGGAAGAGAGGTTGGTAAAATAGACGGTCGTATCGTACGTATTGTAATCGAATGCGGCTTTGGCCTGCGGGATGATCCTCGCGCTTACTTTGCTCCGGCAACTGCTGCTGTCGCGGGTGACCGTGGTTATCCAGTCAAAAAAAAAGTAGTAGTTGTCGTTGGTGAGGCCGTCAAATCTTACTCCTGCCGTAATGGAGACAGCGTTTCCGACAGGGTAGGGGAAGGTGTTCCCGGTGGTGTTCCGCCACAGTCCCACATGGCGGTCGGCCAGTAGTCTGTACCCTTTGCCGGCAGGGACCGGCAGGTTGAGGGTCAGTCGTTGTTCTCCCTGCACCACCCCGACAGTTGTTGCAGCGATGGTGTCGCCTGCATCAGATACGACGGTAAATGTTCTGTCGCCGGTGTAGCTGCCCGACTCACTCTCGCCGTTATAGACCTTAACGGAATTGATGATAATGTCTTTTGAGGCGTCGAACTGCAGGCCCCAGACAGCCAGCTCATCTTCCCATTTGTAGTAGTTTCCCTCCCCCGAGCTGTCGGGTTTGGCTCCCTGTATCGTATCGGCAGGTTGAGGGATGACCGATGCCACATAGTAATCCCTGGAAGACTGCAGTTCCGGCGTGGTAAACGTGTCTCCTGTTGCCAGGGGGGCTCCACCTTCCGGGGAGGCATACCATTTGTAAAACACCCCGCCACCTCCATTGGCTGCAAGAGTGACGGAGCCGCTGCCGCAATGTTCCTGATCCGTGACCTCCGGCATTTTTATGACAGGCAGGAGGGTGATGTTTTGTTTGCAGGTGTCCGTGAGGCTGCCTGCTGAGGTTATCAGGGAGACAGTGTAACTTCCTGCGGTATCATATACATGCACCGGAGATTGCAGGGAGGATCCCGTGCCGTCACCAAAATCCCACAGCCACTCAGTGACGTGGTCGCTAATGGCATGTCCCTCACAAAGGACCTCATTATTGCACGGGTTGACCTTGCACTGCATGGAGGCCAGGACAGGATGCAGAGAAGGATCCAGCAGCAGGGTGCCCTCCCCTGTGCTTGTCATCTTGCCTGAAGATGTTTTTTTGATGACAAATCCTCCGGGAAGCTCGTGGACGGTGTACTGTGCATTTGTGTCAAGACCCGCTATCAGTATTTGCCGGAAAGGCATATCTCCGGGAAGAAGGACAGAATCATTCAGGGCAGAGGGATCTTTGCAGAACATCACCAGGGAGCTTTCTTTGCCGTCGTTGTCCTGGACGATAACCCCGTCCATATTTGCCGAATGGACATACCGCGTTTTTACGGCCGTATTTGTCGTTTCTCCGTCGGTTACGGAGAGGACATGGAGGAACTCGTTCTCCATGACGGTGTCTCCCGGGCTGATCTCTACCCGCCACTGGCCGCCCTCCCTCAATTCACGTTTTTGTCTTTGAGAAGGGTTTTCGTATGCCGCCTCCTCGTTATAGTTGTGGGGAACCCCTTTGCCGTCATCCCAGACAAAAAACTCCTGGTTGTTCTCCCGTCCGCCTATTTTGACGATCCTGGCATTTTCGGGGAGGATGGTCTCCTGAAAAAGCTTTGCTTTGTGGGAAGAGCTCAGTCCGTCGTCATTGGTGATCGTCACCCTGGTTCCCTGCACAACGGGTTCGTTGATGGAATGCAGGAGGTAAGTCTTTTTAT
>CAZYQV010000265.1:0-2808 GCA_964649775.1 uncultured Rikenellaceae bacterium | reverse complement strand
CAAAATTACCTGATCGGCCATGAGAGCGGTAAAAACCTTACGTTCGGGATGTATAACTCATTCATCGGCTATCAGGCGGGGATGAACACCACCACCGGCCGCAGCAATCTTTTCCTGGGCTATCAGGCGGGAATAAAGAATGAGAGCGGATCACGCAATGTCTTCCTGGGGGAATATGCAGGGTCAGGCAATGTGGATCAGAATGATAATATTGCCATAGGCTATTATGCCGGCTGGAAGACCAACGCGGAAGATAATGTCTTCATAGGCAGCTCGGCGGGCTCGAACCATCTGGATGGCGGATTGAATATCTTCATAGGGAATGATGCGGGTAACTATCTCGATCACGGAACGCATAACATCTTCCTGGGCTACCGTTCCGGATATGCTTCGGCTGGCGCGGAGTCCAATGCCAGTCAGAACGTCCTGATAGGTGATTACATTGCTTTCTGGCTGACCACGGGCAGTCAGAACACCTTGCTGGGCGGGTACAGCGGCTCGTTTATGGAGACGGGCAGTTACAATGTGATGACCGGCTACCAGAGTGGTTATCAGATGCGCAGTGGGAATGAAAATGTTTTTCTCGGCAGTGGCAGCGGATATCAGAACCAGCATGGCAGCAGGAATGTTTTCATCGGCTTTAATGCGGGTTTTAACGAGGAGGGGTCGGGCAAGCTCTACATTGAGAACAGCGATGCCGACTCGTCGTCGGCCCTGATCTGGGGAGATTTTGCCAACGACCTGCTGGCGCTGAATGCCCGCGTAGGCGTAGGCACGACGGAGCCCGCGGAGCGGCTGACGGTGAACGGCAACCTGGCCCTGACACCGGGAGCTGACCGCTATGTGGGGATAGCCGACGGTTATCACACCCTGGTGCTGGGGCCTTCTTCCGCCACCTCCGAGTATCCCTGGGCTACCCTGCTCACGGCACACGGCACCGTCAGGATACGCATCGATGATGATCCGGCCAAAGGGATGAACATGGACAGCAAAGGATTCGTGGGTTTTGGCATCCAGACGCCTTCCTATCGCATCGAACTGCCCAATACGGCCGATGCCGGAGGACGGGCGCGTGCCAATGCCTGGCTCACCAACTCGGATGGCAGGATCAAGAAAAAACGTCATCCGCTCGATTACGGGCTGGCCCAGGTGATGGAGCTGACACCGGTGCGTTATGAGCAGCATGCTTCCGTTTTTGAGGGAGGGCGCCTGAAACTGGAGCAGAACAACCGGGAGACCATCGGGCTGGTGGCACAGGATGTATACCAGGTGGTGCCCGAGGCGGTGGAACGCCCCGAGAATGAGAATGCTTCCCTCTGGTGTATGGACTATCAAAAACTGATCCCCGTGATGATCAAAGGCATGCAGGAGCAGCAACAGCTCATCAATGAGATGCAGGAAAAGATCGAACAGCTTGAGAAAGAGCTGAAAAGACTGAAGAAGAGACGGTGATCGTCGCTCTTTACCGGCGGATCAGCGTTTGGCTGTGACTGATCTTTCCATCCTCCGGATCATCTCGTCGAACCAGGGGCCTGTGTAAGGGCCGAACCAGGACATGAGGCGCGACTCGTACTCGTTGAGGTGGTAGTACTTGCCGGGGATGACATACCCTATATACGACCCGTTGAAGCTGGTGACCATGGCGTGCAGGCCCTCTGCTTCGGCAGCGGCCTGGTAGCCGAGGGCCAGCTCGCCGCTGAAGTCGCACGGCGCCGTGATCCAGACCATACTGCCCAGGCGGGCTGTCTGGAGGTACACCCTGCCGACGGGGGGGAACAGTTTTTTCACCAGCGAGGGACGCAGCCGCAGGTTGTCAGTGACGCGCACGTGGAACTGCGGCAGGGTCACCGGCAGGGTGAGGGCTGCCATGGTGAGGGTGTCCTGCAGCACAGCATCCCGGCAGTGAAGGAGGGTGCTGTCGGTGAGGGCTTCCCCCACAAATTGGGGTTTTTCGAACTTCTCCCCTTTGCTCCTTACGCTGTGGCTGCCCACGGGGCCGGCGAAGAAAAGGGCCAGGTCGTAGCCCTGTGTTTCCATGCTGCGCTGCCAGTAGCCGGGGTAGTCGCCGCTGAAGAGCATGTTCCATCCGCCGAGGGTGGTGGGATGACCGGCGAAGGAGCCCAGCACGGCGGTGCGGCCCTCGTCCTGCCGTACCACCAGCCAGGCGAACTGACCGTTTTTGAAGCCTTTGTCACCTATGAGGCGGTTCTTTACATATGCCGGCGCTGCAAAGGCGCCGCTGCCCAGCGCGGCGGGCCGCAGGTCGGCCAGGGCCTCCACCACTGCGCGGGTATACTGTTGCGTAAGCCACCGGATCACTGCCGGGTTGTAGTCGCCGGCAAACTCTTTGCCTACGTACTTGTCGGCCCATCCTCCTACGGACGAGTGGGTGTGTGTGGCCGAGAAGATGAGCTGCTCACGACGCATTTGCCGGGTGGCGGCCAGCTGTTGTGTGACGCCTTCCGACACTTCGGCCGGGATGATGAGGATGTCCGAGGCGAGGAGCACGAGGGTGTCTATGCCCACGCGCAGCGCCACCGCCTTGATGAAGAGGCTGTCGTGGATGCCCCCGGCAGGCCGTCCCTCGCGGTCGCCGAAGCCGGCCAGGGTGATAGCTTTGAAGGCGCCTTTTTCCGGATCATCAGAAGCTGCATCCAGGCGGGGCGTGATGCTCACCTGGGAGAAGCCGGCATACACCTTGCCGCGTTGGGGGGTGAGCTCCCCCGTAACGCTGTCCAGCCGTGCCCGCGTTGTGGCATAATAGTCCGTCTCCCAGTAAGGGGTATAATCCACTTTCTGCAATGCCCG
>CAZYQV010000264.1:0-2730 GCA_964649775.1 uncultured Rikenellaceae bacterium | reverse complement strand
TGCCCCCAAGACGATGCCCCAGAACTGCGGGATGCCAAAGGTGACGAACAACACTTTGCCGGCACCGTTGAACTGCGCCGCCAGGTAGAAGGTGAAAAAAAAGACAATGATCAGCGACGAGACCATCCGGATCATGTTGCCCCCTTCGCCCAGTTTTTCCGAGAAAAAGTTGGGCAGGGTGATGGCCTCATAATGCTCCGACTGCACCCGCAGGTCTTTGGCGATCACAAACCAGTAAAAAATAATCCCCAGCACGCACCCCATGGCTGTCCACACATGCAGGAAGCCTGCGGCCAGGGCAGCCCCCGGCAGCCCCACCAGCAGCCACGCCGACTCACCCGAGGCCCGCTCGGAGAAAGCCACCACCCACGGGTTCAGCCTGCGACCGGCAATGAAAAAATCCTGATGGGATTTGTTGGAGTGATAGGTCATGAACCCTACCAAAAGGACCAGCAACAGATAAATGAGAAAACCCAGCAATGTGAAGCTCATAATATCCGGTTTTGGGAAAATAAAAGTACGAAAAAAAAGGGAACCGGTGTGGTTCCCTTCATCATGTTAACCTATTTGTAAAACCCGCAAAACCTACTGCTTTATTACTAAGACGATCATTTCCTGTTTTTGTTGCATTGAACGGGTCTTTTTTTTCATTTTTTTTGCCCGGCTGAAAAGCTTCTGCAGAGAAAAACGTTTCCCGTGAATAATTTATAACTTTAGGCACTTGTATCTGCAGACGTTTTAAGGGCTTTTTTTATGTCGGTGACGGTCAGAAATGTAACGAAATGGTATGGACAACAGAAAGCGCTGGACAATGTCTCTTTCTCCGTTGAGAAGGGATATGTGACCGGTTTTCTGGGTCCCAACGGTGCCGGCAAATCGACGATGATGAAGATCATCACGGGTTTTCTGCCACCCTCCTCGGGCGAGGTACAGGTGAACGGCCTGGAGGTACGCAACAACTTGTTGGAAGTACGGAAGATGATCGGTTATCTTCCCGAGCACAACCCTCTCTATCCGGAGATGTATATCCGTGAATACCTCAACTATGTGGCGGGGATCTATAAGCTGGGCCATAACAAAAAGAAGAAGGTGGAAGAGATCATCGGCCTGACGGGGCTGGGCCCCGAACAGCATAAACAGATCGGCTCCCTTTCAAAGGGCTATCGTCAGCGTGTGGGGCTGGCGCAGGCTTTGCTGCACGACCCCGGGGTGCTCATCCTCGACGAGCCCACCTCCGGGCTCGACCCCAACCAGATCGTAGAGATCAGGGAGCTGATCAAGACCCTCGGCCGCGAGAAGACCGTCCTGCTCTCCACCCACATCATGCAGGAGGTGGAGGCCGTATGTGACCGGATGATCATCATCCACCAGGGCCGTATCGTGGCCGACGAGACCGAACACTCCCTTCTCAGCCTGCGTGAGAAACAAAGCTTCTTCACCATCCGGGCCGAGTTCAGCGAAGAGGTGCCGGCAGCCCTCCTCTCCTCCCTGACACATGTCCTCGCGGTGACCGCCGCCGGCAGCCACACCTTTGTGCTGCAGTGCGAAGCCGACATCCGGGAAGAGATCTTCCACATGGCCGTGGAAAAAGGATTCACACTCAAGGGCCTCTCCCTGGCAGCCCGCAACCTCGAAGATGTCTTCAGGGAACTGACGCGGGAATGAGAAAAGATGATCGATGATCGATGAATTTATTAACTCCTCAACGACAATTTTGTTATTTCCTTCTTTTTCATTTCCTTTGTCACCCTGTGGAAAGATTTGGCTGATTGCAACCACGGAAAAAAATGCTAAAACAGTGTTCCTTCCCTGCCGCTCCAGCCACACTTTCCCGGATATTTTTTAACAAAAACGTTTTGTCATGCCATACTTATTTACATCCGAATCTGTTTCGGAAGGACATCCCGACAAGATCGCTGATCAGATCTCCGATGCTTTGCTGGACGAGTTTTTACGCCAGGACCCCGAGTCGAAGGTTGCCTGTGAGACGCTGGTGACCACCGGTCTGGTGGTGTGCGGCGGCGAGGTGAAGACCGAGGCCTGGGTGAACATCCAGAACGTGGTGCGGGAGGTGATCCGGGACATCGGTTACACCAAGGCCGAATACCGTTTTGATGCCGACTCCTGCGGGATCATCTCGGCCATCCATGAACAGAGCCCCGACATCAATCAGGGGGTAGAGCGCGACAGTGAAGAGGAGCAGGGTGCCGGCGATCAGGGGATGATGTTCGGCTATGCCAACCGCGACATGGACAACTACATGCCCATGGCTGTGGAGGTAGCCCATCTGCTGCTGCGCGAGCTGGCCGCCATACGCAAAGAAGGCAAACACATGACCTACCTGCGCCCCGACTCCAAGTCGCAGGTAACCATCGAATACGATGATGACGGTACACCCGTGCGCATCGATACGCTGCTCATCTCAACACAGCACGATGAGTTCATCGTGCCGAAAGACGGCTCGCACGAGGCCGAGCTGATCGCCCAGAAAGCCATGCAGGACAAGATCAGCGAAGACATCGAAGAGTACCTCATCCCGCGGGTGAGACAGAAATGTCCCGAACGGATCAAACACCTCTTTGAAGACGGTTACAAGCTGATCGTCAACCCCACGGGAAAATTTGTTATCGGCGGCCCCCACGGGGATACGGGCCTTACGGGCCGCAAGATCATTGTCGACACCTACGGCGGCAAAGGAGCCCACGGCGGCGGAGCTTTCTCGGGCAAAGA
>CAZYQV010000263.1:0-2738 GCA_964649775.1 uncultured Rikenellaceae bacterium | reverse complement strand
TTGTCTTCGAAACATTCGATGTTTTCCCGTATGGTCTCGACCAGATCGTTTTCCGTGATGTTCAACTGCAGAAGGCCATGCTCTGCCTTGCGGAACTCCATCAGTTCATTGACCAGCATCAGCAGACGGTTGACATTGTTCTTTATCAGATGCAACAGGTTCTTTTCCTCGGCCGGGATGCCTTTTCTGCCCAGCAATTTTTCCAGCGGCCCTGCGATGAGGGTCAGCGGCGTGCGGAACTCATGGGAGATATTGGTGAAAAACCTCAGTTTTTCCTGGTTCATCTCCTGGATCCTTTTTTTGTCTATCCGCTCATATTCGAGGAGTTTCTTTTGTTCGATACGGACGATGAGGATCCTCCTTATCGCCAGGAAGATGCCGGAAAAGATCAGCGCGTAAATAAGATATGCCCAGCCGGTTTTCCAGGGAGGCGGCAGGATGGTGAGGGAGAGCGACGTTCCTTTCTTGTTCCAGTAATTATCATTGTTCGAGCCGGTAACCCTGAAAACATATTCTCCCGGGGGGATGTTGGTGTACACTGCAGCACGGTTGGAGCCTGCACTGATCCATCCCTGGTCAAACCCCTCCAGCATGTAAGCGTACTGGTTCTTTTCCGGGGATGTGTAGTTCAGGGCAAGACATTTCAGTGTGATGGCGGTCTGGTTATGTTTCAGGACGATCTTCTTCGTGAAGAGAATATCGCTGCTGAGGGGAGAGCCTTTGACACCGACGTCCACCTCGCGGTTGAAAAGGTCGAACCCCGTAATGTATATTGCCGGGACGCGTTTGTTGTCGATGATCTCTTCAGGTCTGAACATGTTAAACCCGTTGTGCCCGCCGAAGAGCATGAAGCCGTCACGGGTCTTCAGCGAGACATATCTCTCAAACTCATTTCCCTGCAGACGGTCGCTCACATCATAATTGTGGAAGATCCTTTTCTTAGGTTCATATCTGGTGATCCCGTTGGTTGTGCCGGCCCATATATTCCCTTCGTCATCTGCCAGCAGCCCCCTTACCCAATTGGCCGGCATCCCCTCTTTTACGGTAAAGCGCATGAAAATCCCGGTAGCCGGATCGTATCTGTTCATCCCTTTGCGTGTGCCGATCCACAGACATCCCTCTTTGTCTCTCGTCAGGGAGTAGATGTCATTGCTGCACAGCGAGTTGGTGTCGGCAGGGTCGTTCAGGAAGAGGGTGGTGTTCCCGTTTTTTTTGTTCAGGAGATAAAGGCCGTTGCTCGATCCTATCCAGAGACGGTCACCGTCTCCCTCACAAAAACACCGTGGCCGTAAGACATTTTTTACGGTTCTGAAAGTTTCATGTGCGGGGTCGAAGAGCTGCAGGTTTTCATAGTTGCCTACCCATACGGTTCCGTCGTCGTCCCTGAAAATACAGTATACCCTGTTGTCGAAGAGGGAGGAGGTATCTCCCTGTCTGTGGGTGAAGTAGCGGAAGGTCTCTCTTTTCTTGTCGAAGAGGGCCAGTCCTTCCCGGAAGGTCCCGATGAGCAGATGTCCCTGGTCCAGTGCGCATACGGAGAAGATATAATCATCCCGCAGACCTCCGGGACGGTCCGATTTTCTGTAGTTCCTGAAAGTATTGTTCTTTTTGTCAAAACGGCTGAGACCTCCGCCCTCTTTTGTGCCGATCCATATACATCCTTCCGGGTCTTCGGCCAGAGCCCTTATGTTATTGTTGAACAGTCCGTTATCCTTGAAATTGACCCGGTACAGCAAAAACTTTTTCTGTGCTTTGTCCAGGTAGTTGATCCCGCTGTTATAAGTGCCGATCCAGATGATATTCTGTGAACTTTTGAATCCTGAGATAAGGGCTGTGCTGTTGATGCCGTCAGGGTTGTGGATGTCGTAAGGATAGTAGCGCAAAAGGTCCTTCTTTCTGTCATACGTATACAGCCCGCCGTCACGGTTGAGGATAAAATAGAACCCGGGGGTGTCTTCAATGATCCCGTAAATCCTGTTGGTGATCAGTTCTCCGTTCTCTTTTGAAATATGCTTGAGAATCCTTCCTTCCGGTTCTCCTTCCAGGATATACAATCCGGAACGGTCAGTGCCCACAAGAAAATCATTATGAGAATCCTCGGTGATGATGGTTACCTGTCCGATGACCCCCTGGTGAAATCCCTGAAGCGTGCTGTCCCGCTCCCGGAAGAGAAATAATCCCGCCTCTGATCCGATCCACATCCTTCCCTGCCGGTCTTTGTATATTACATTAATATAAGAAGAGTCATTTGTGAGGGGAGGGATGAGGGTGGTAAGGAGATCTGCCGAATCGTTCCAGGAAAAAAGACCCCCCGGGGTGCCTATCCACAGATTGCCATGACGGTCGAAACAGAGAGAGGAAATATTAATGCTTTGGGCTTCCGGGGCTTTGAGCTCCCGGCTGAGAACCAGCGAGAATCTTTTTTTGTAACGGTCAAAATACACCAGCCCCTGGTGTGTGCCCAGCCAGAAGTTGGGCCTCTTACGGTCTTCGAGGATACAACTGATCGCATTGTCCGGGGCATTGTTGTCGGATGAGGGTAAATCGTTGAAAGTTTCAAAGTCGTATCCGTCAAACTTGTTCAATCCCTCCTCGGTGGCAAACCAGATAAATCCCAGCGAATCCTCCGCGATAAAATTGACCCGGTTGGAAGAAAGACCGTCGTCACGGGTGAGATGATTGAAATAGAAAGGTCCTTCCTGGGCCCTAAGAGGGATAAGAATGATGCCTGCCACTGA
>CAZYQV010000262.1:0-3693 GCA_964649775.1 uncultured Rikenellaceae bacterium | reverse complement strand
ACAATACCTGCCGCTGTAAAGATAATCCTCCAGACCCGTGTCGAAGACCTCGCGGATGCTCTCCATACGGTACAGGTCTATATGACATACCGGCTCCCCGCCGGCGGTGCGGTACTCGTTGATGATCGAGAATGTAGGACTCTGTACCGTCTCCTCCACCCCCAGCAGCCGGCAGAAACGCTTGATTAAAGTGGTCTTCCCGGCTCCCAGATCCCCAAAAAACAAAAAAATCTTCCTCCCGCCATGCTGCTCCAGGATATCGCGGGCAACATCCTCCAGAGCCTCCTCCTCCCGGACCGTATATTTCTTCACACCGGCCATACTCTCATTTTACACTCCTCAACTCTTTAACCCTTCAACTCCTCAACTTTTCAACTCATCGCATCATCGCTTCATCACCTTATCGCTTCATCACCTCCAGCCTGCAGCAGGCAGTCATCGTCCCTTCAACTCTTCAACTCATCAACTCATCAACTCCTCAACTCCTCCAACATTCCCTCCCTTCCGCCAGGCAGGTATCACTCTCATTTCCCTCTGGGATGCAACACGGCAAAAGGGATCAGCATCTCCTCCAGGGAGATCCCCCCGTGCTGGAAGGTCCCCTTGTAATAACGGGAATAATAGTTCAGGTTCTTGGGATAGACCAGGTATTGTTTCTCGCGGGCAAAGACGAAAGTGGAGGTGATATGGTCCTTCGGCAACTGGGCCTCTTCGGGCTTCCGTATGGCGAACACCTCCTTTGGATTGTAGTTGAGGTTTTTCCCCAGCTTGTAACGCAGGTTGGTGGTCGTATCCCTGTCGCCGATGATCTTCACGGGAGTCTCCACGTCGATGCTGCCGTGATCGGTGGTGATACAGAGGGTGATCTCTTTCTCCGACAATGCCTGGATGAGGGAATACATGTACGAATGTTCGAACCAGGTGCCCGCCAGGGCACGGAAAGCCTTCTCGTCGCGGGCCAGCTCACGGATGATGTCCATCTCGGTACGCGCATGGGAGAGCATGTCGATGAAATTGTATACGAGCACCACCAGGTCGTTCTGCAGGAGGTTGTTCAGGTCATTGAGGATCCTCCGTCCCTCCCGCTGGTTCAGCACCTTGCGGTAAGCAAAGCGTGTCCCCGGCGCGAGACGTTTCACCTGCCCGGCAAAGAGCTGCTCCTCGAAAGCATTCTTGTGGCCCTCCTCCTCATCAAAACGCCAGTACTCGGGATAACGCCTGTGTATCTCCAGCGGCATCATGCCGGCAAACATGGCATTGCGGGCATACTGCGTCACCGTAGGCAGGATACTGCAGAAGATCTCCTCCTGCTCCAGCAGGAAATACTCACCGATAAGATGATACAACAAACGCCACTGATCATACCGCAGGTTGTCCACGACGATCACCACCGTCTTCTCCCCTTTCTTCACCCGCGGGAAAACCCACTTGCTGAAGACGGCCGGAGAGAAAACAGGCGGGTCACCCCTGCCGCTCAGCCAGGGGATATACTGCCGCATGACGAAACGGCCGAACTCGCTCTCGGCCTCACGGCGCTGGTCGTCCAGCACCTCAGCCATACCCCCCGCAGCAGAGTCTTTCAGCTCCATATCCCAGTAGATCAGCCGCCGGTAGATATCGGCCCATGTCTCAAAGTCACCGGCCTGCATGATGCGGCGGGAGAGATCAGTGAACTCATCCTGATAACGCGAGACAGAATGTTGCTCACGGATACGGTTCTTCTCCGTGAGTTTCTTCAGCGTCAGCAACAGCTGCTGGGGTCTTACCGGCTTGATCAGATAATCCGCTATCTTCGAGCCGATGGCCTGCTCCATCAGATCCTCCTCCTCACTCTTGGTGATCATCACCACCGGCAGGTCGGGGATCATCTCCTTGATACGCAGCAAGGTATCCAGACCGCTCAGCCCCGGCATCTGCTCGTCGATGAACACCACATCAAACGGCTCTCCCTTCACCCGCTCCAGAGCATCCACACCGTTGGTCTCTGTCTCCACAAGATATCCCTTCTCACGCAGGAAAAGGACCTGCGTGCGCAACAGGTCTATCTCATCATCCACCCATAAGATCTTTATGTTCTTCATAGTCTTCTCTTCCTCTGTTTTCCCGCTGCCCGGCACCGGCACGTCCCTGCAGATGCCCCCCCGGGGAGAGCTGCCTGCATACCGGCAATCCCGGCACCAAAAAGCTACCTAAGATAATATTTTTCGTAGAAAATACGGTATGCCTCCGGCGATTTGTTCTGGAGGAAGGCGGTATAATTCTCCTCAGAGAACAGATAGGCCGTAATACCGTTGGTCTTCATCATGTCCAGCAGGTCAGGATAGGTGTTGAAAGCCACCTCATATTCTTTCGCCGCCTGCAGATCGCCCAGGGGCTTGATGATCACCAGATCATGGTCGGGCAACGACTCCTTGTCGACCGTCACATTGAAATCACGCTGGGGATACTGGTCGGTATTGAAGTTGATGATCTCAAACTTCAGCTCGTTGATGTCGACCTTCCCTTTCGGGAGGATCAATACCATGAACTGATCTTCCTCCGGATGGAAACTGTAACTGATCTGCGCCTCTTTCTCGAGCTCCTCTTTTTTCAGGACAGGATGCTCCTCCTGCAATACGGCGATGATCTGCTGTGCCTTGGCGGCGATCTCTTCGTCCGTGACCGTGTCGGCCACCTCCTGCAACGCTTTCTGCATCTCCTTGGGGCCGGTGGTCTTGCCGATGGCGATGGCACGCAGGAAAAGATATTTGTCTCTCAGATAATCTTCCACCTCCCCCTGCAAAATAGTGTCGGTCCTGCGGATCACCTCCTCATAACGTCCTTCGTTGAAGAGATCATACACCTGCTCATACTGCTGCTCCTCCCGCATCTTTTTCTCATTGACCTTCCGGTAATAATTGGGATCCTGCAGGATCTTCGCCTCCTCACTGTCCGGGAAACGACCGATGATCATCGCCTTATACTTCGAGGCGGCGGCAGCATCACCCGTGGTGTTGTAGATCTTATACAGATTGTAGAAGGCCTGCAGCAGATATTTGCTGTCGGGATAATCTTTCACGAGGGTCTCCAGGTTGTCGGTGGCACGCCGGTGGTCCTTCAGGTCCGACTCGAAGATAACAGCCGACTCGAACAGTCCTTCCTGCCGTTTCTCATGGGAGACAGCCATCAGGGAGTCGGTGAGCGGTATCTGCCGCAGGTAGTAACTGCGGCTTTTCTTGTTGGTGGCCTGCACCTCCTCGGAGGTGGTCTCCAGGGCCACCGAGTCCTCCGACGTGGTGGCAAACGACATGGTAACCTTGTTGCGGCGGCGCCAGTTGTCCTCCAGCTTGCGGTTGCCCCACCGTTTCCGGAACTCCTCCCGCCCGAAGGCCAGAGCCGTGGGATTGTAAAAATACCATTTCCCTCCCCGGGCGATCTCGCCCATATACCGTTGCTTATTCTCCAGCGCCTGCCCCTGCGACCAGGACTGTACCTCCTGGGCCTCGGCAGCCTTGCGCTCCTTCTCCTCCTCGGCCCTGATAATGCCGTCGATGACCTTCAGCCGCTCCTCCTTGGACATAGATGCCAGATGCTGCAGACTGTCCTGCAACTCTACCTCATCGGTGTAACGGATCAGCCGGTTCAGGCTCTGGCTCTTGTTCTGATATTCTGGATAACCGGGATAATCCGGCGGGAGAAAAGCCACGGCACTGT
>CAZYQV010000261.1:0-2599 GCA_964649775.1 uncultured Rikenellaceae bacterium | reverse complement strand
CCACCCACAGGGACTGGCTGGTGCAAAAGACGGGCACCCATGCCCGTCTGTACCGCGATGCGGACGGACATCTGGTATTTGCGAACGGTCTGATCGCGCGGACATTTTCGGTTGAACCCGATGCGGCGACGATCGGGCTGGACCATCTGGTTACCGGCCAGTCGTTTTTGCGGTCGGTACGCCCCGAAGCCGAGCTGGTCATCGACGGCAGAAAGTTCGAAGTGGGAGGTCTGACCGGGCAACCCATCCACAACTATCTGCTGCCGGAATGGCTGAACACGATGAGGGCCATCCCGGGGGCCTTTCATCTGGAGAAGTACGAGCTGTTTGATGCTACGGCCCGTTTCCCGTGGAAGAAACGTTTGTCCTGGATGCCGCGCGACCTGCCGTGGCCGTATCCGGCCACCGACCTGGTCTTTCATTACAGGCTGGGGAAGGATTATTTTGATGCGCATCCCGGTGCTCCGGAATATCTGAGACATATCCGGGTGAATGTCCGTTACCGTTTGTATGATGATCTTCCGTTGATGTGCAAGTGGGTGACGGTGGAGAATTTCTCGAAACAGCAGTTTATCATCGACCGTTTCAAGAGCGAGATCCTGGCCGTCGTCGAGGGGGAGAGCTCGGTGGGGGTGAAAAAGCAGTGGCAGCGTCCCAACATCACGCTGGAGACGGATTATGAGTTTGGCGGCGGGATGGCCGCCAATGCCAGTGAGGGGAAGAGTGTTTTCTGGATCACCGACTCATTGTACCTGACCCAGGTCAACTATCAGCGCAAGACGCCCTGTCTTGTGGAGTGCCGCCCGCAGTGGGGACCGGCGCAGGAGGTGGCTCCCGGCGACACCTTTGAGACGTTCCGCACCTGGGAGCTGCTGCACGACAACTGGGACCGTGAGCGTATGGGACTGGAACGGCGCAGGATGTACCGGGCCATCGCTCCCTGGGTGACGGAGAACCCTGTCCTGATGCATGTGCGGAAAGCTGACAATGCTTCCGTGAAAAAAGCTATCGACCAGTGTGCTGATGTAGGTTTTGAGATGGTGATCATGACCTTCGGTAGTGGTTTTAACCTGGAGGATACCCGCTCTTTCAACCTCGACCGTATGAAAGAGCTCGCGGATTACGCCCACAGCAAGGGTATCGCTCTGGGTGGGTACTCCTTGCTGGCCAGTCGCAGCATAGACAAAAAAAACGATGTAGTCATGCCTCCCGGGATGAAACCCACTTTCGGACATTCCCCCTGTCTGCAGAGTGAATGGGGAATTGAATATTTTCATAAGCTGTATGATTTTTATGAGAAGACCGGTCAGGATGTGCTGGAGCATGACGGCTCCTATCCCGGGGATGTATGTGCTTCGACCTCCCATCCCGGGCACAGGGGGCTGGACGACAGTCAGTGGAAACAGTTCCGCGAGATCGCAGGGTTTTATCACTGGTGCCGGGGGCAGGGGATCTATCTGAACGTGCCCGACTGGTATTTCCTCAACGGCAGCAACAAGACAGCCATGGGCTATCGTGAGACCAACTGGTCGCTGCCACGCAAGCAGCAGGAGATCATCGAGCGGCAGAACATCTATGACGGCACGTGGGAGAAGACGCCTTCGATGGGGTGGATGTTCGTTCCGCTGGTGGAATATCATGGTGGCGGGGCCGCAGCGACCATCGAGCCGCTGAGGGAGCACCTGGATCATTATGGTCAGCGTCTGGCCAATCTTTTCGGCAATGGCGTGCAGGCCTGTTACCGGGGACCGGAACTGTATGATGCCCCGGAGACCCGTGCGCTGGTGAAGAGATGGGTTGATTTTTATAAGCGGCACCGCGAGGTGCTGGATGGGGATATTATCCACATCCGCCGCCCCGACGGACGGGATTACGACGCTTTCCTGCATGTGAACCCTTCCGGGAAAGAGAAAGGGTTGCTGATGGTATACAATCCCCTGGGGAAGGAGATCACCCGTACGCTGAATATCGATCTGTACTATACCGGCCTCCGCGACGCGGTGGCGGTGTCGGTTGAAGACGGACCGGCGGTGAAGAAATATCTGGACCGGGATTACAAGATAGAACTGCAGGTGACCATACCGGCGCACGGGGAGACGTGGGTGGTGTTTGGGAAGGAATAAGGGAAGCTCGAAGCTCGATGTCGGAGCGTAGCGAAGATCCCGGCTTGCCGGGGCTTGAAGGTTGAAGGGTTAAAAAGTTGAAAAGTTGAAAGGTTAAAAAGGCGTAAAGTTCAAGTATCAAACTTTCAAAGTCCCGTAGGGACTTATTGACAATAGGCAGCCACTTCAGTGGCTGTGCCAGGAGAGGCTACTCCACCGACCTTCGCCCCGTAGGGGCAGAATGGATGATGAGGCGCGGAAGGAAGCTCGATGCTTGAAGGGTTGAAAGGGCGATGAAGCGATGAAGCGATAAAGCGATGATGCGAGAAAGATGCGTGTCAGTTTGATGGGATTGCCTGCCTGCCGGCAGGTAGGCTTCGTCGACTTCCGCCGTCGCTCCTCCTGCGGCGGAGCTATGGCGGACAAAGCCTCCTCGCAAAGTCCGGCATACTCTGATAACGATGAATGATGAATTTTGAATGATGAATGAATTTGTT
>CAZYQV010000260.1:0-5930 GCA_964649775.1 uncultured Rikenellaceae bacterium | reverse complement strand
CGGTCTTTCCTATACCCGTTTTGAATATTCCGGGTTATCCGTTGCCAAGGATACGATCGCTTTCGGGGAGCCGCTGACCGTCACCGTCAGGGTGAGGAACAGCGGTGACCGTGACGGCACAGAGGTGGTGCAGTTGTATGTACGTGATGTGGTGGCCAGCGTCACACGACCCGCAAAAGAACTGAAGGGTTTCCGGCGTCTTCCACTGAAAGCAGGCGAAGAAAAAACGGTATCCTTCACCCTCACCTCCGGCGACCTGCGTTTCTATGACCGGGAGATGCGCTTCACGGCCGAACCCGGAGCGTTCCGTATCTTTGTGGGACGCAATGCGGAGGAGACCCTGGAAGGAAGATTTTACCTGAGAAAATAAACTTTAAACCCAAATGTTATGAAAAGAAGAAAATTCGTTACGCAGGTAGCTGCCGGTACGGCAGCCTTCACAGTAGTACCCCGTCATGTGCTGGGCGGTAAAGGCTTTGTCGCCGCCAACGACCGCATCAACCTCGGGTATATCGGTACGGGGAAGCAGAGCTACACCCTTCTGAACAACATCGGTGAGTGCAAGGAGACGGTGGTGGTGGCGGCCAGCGATGTCTTCGGCGCCAAGCTGGAGCGTTTCATCAAGGCTGCCGAAGAGAACAATGCGAAAAAGGTGAACCTCAAGGTGAAAGGGTATCACTATTACCGCGAGCTCCTGGAACGTCCCGATATCGATGCCGTGGTCATCGCCTCACCCGACCACTGGCATGCGCAGATGGTGGTGGATGCCTCCAAAGCAGGCAAAGACATCTACTGTGAGAAGCCGCTGGCGCTCACCATCGCCGAGGGACGTGCCATGGTCAACGCCGTGCACAAGTACGACCGGGTGTTCCAGACCGGTAACATGCAGCGGTCGTGGCGCGACTTCCGCCATGCCTGCGAGCTGGTGATCAACGGCTATATCGGCGAGGTGAAAGAGATCAACGTCAGCGTGGGCGAGCCGGTGCGACACTGCGACCTGCCCACCGAGCCGGTGCCGGAGACCCTCGACTGGAACGAGTGGGTGGGACCTTCCCTCTATCAGGGCTACAATAAGATCTTCGCCCCTCCCGTGGGAGACAACCGCTGGGCCTGGTGGCGCGGGTACCGCCATTTCGGCGGGGGACTGATCGCCGACTGGGGTGCCCACATGTTTGACATCGCCCAGTGGGCCATGGGCATGGACAACTCGGGGCCGGTGGCCTATTATCCTCCCGACCACCCGGCCAAAACCGGACTTTACTACAAATATGCCAACGGGGTGATCGTAAACCATAAACAGTGGGGCGAGAGCAACGCAGTACAGTTCATCGGCACCGAAGGGAAGGTGGAGGTGAGCCGCGAGTTCCTGCGTACCGACCCGGAGCCGCTGGCCACCATGGAGATCAAAGAGACTGATAAGCATCTCTATCACAGCGATAACCATTACCGGAACTGGATCGATTCCATCAAAACCCGCTCAAAACCGGTGTCGGATGTGGAGACAGGACATCGCACCGCCTCGGTGTGCAACGGTATCAACATCGCCTATGAGCTGCAGCGGCCGCTGATATGGGATCCCGAGACAGAGCGGTTCGGGGATGAGTTCGCCAACAACATGGTGGGCCGCGCCTACCGTGGGAAGTGGGACTATACCGACTTTTAGGAAGCTCGAAGCTCGATGCTTGAAGCTTGAAGGGGTTGAAAGGTCGAAAGGTCGGGGTGCGGGGAAATGAGTGTTGTGATTCACTCATTAACGACACGTGACCCGAAACTCGATACTATCAACTCAAAACTTCTTCATTTTTTCCAGCAGGGCGGCCATCTCGCGGCGTGTCTGCTGCAGGGTGTGCCAGCGGCGGTCTTCGATGCGCCGGGTGGCGGCCATCCCTTTGGCCGAGGGAAGGGTGCCTTCTTTGTCGAGGCCGCAATAGGCGGCGATGATGGCGGTCTTCTCCTGCAGAAAACGGCGGGCCTCCTGCAGCACCTGCGGGGACACCCCCGCCGGAGGATCGTCGACAGCCTGTTGCAGCTGCACCAGCATGTTGTAGTCCTCCTTGCCGTCGCGTACCGCCTCCCACCGTTTGCTGGTGACCACCTCGTCGCCCTGGTAGATGAGCAGGTAGTCCTGGCCGCCGCGCGGCACATACCACGGGTCGTGACGGGAGGTGCAGTACGACCAGAAGCCTATGCCGGTGAGACCGCGCCACCACACCAGCCACGACTGGCCGCGGTAGTAGCCCAGCGGCGACTGGTGCTTGGCGTCGCCCTCACACTCGTAGGTCCAGACGGTCTTGCCCGTCGACTTGATGTACTCGAGCTTGTCGTGGCCCTCGTGCAGCAGGTAGCCGTTGCGGTTGGGACACCAGATATCAATATACGGAGCCATCTTCTTCAGGTCGTCCATGCTGGCGCGACCCACGGGGTCGGCGTAGACCTGCAGATGAGGGTCTACCTCCTTTATGGGCTGTGCCAGTTTCACCACCTTCTCCACCAGTCCCTCGTGCAGTCCCGGCTCGTCGATGGGGTAGAAAGCATAATCCTTATACGTCACGCCCATCGCCTGCAGATGATCCCGCCAGCGGCGTATCCACTCTTTGTATGCTTTGGTCCAGGCGGGGGAGAACATCTCAGCCGGGCCTTTCAGCTGCGACTGGTAGCCGCCGAAGAGGATCAGCCCGTGGGGTGTATGTTTGCGTACATACTCGTCGTGGGTGGTGAAGTCGATCGTTCCCGTCAGATTACCTTCCGCGTCGAAGGTGGCGGGGGGCACCCAGTGTCCTCCGGCGACGAAGACGTTGGTGCCGTGTCGCACCTGGTCGCGCAGGGCCTTCTCCGGGATGTCCTTCAGCACCGACGACTCCACATACCCCCAGTGACAGAGGCGCAGCGGGTCGTCGCGGGTGAGGGTGGCCGGCCACACTTTGATGTGCAGGGCGACCGTCGTCTCTGCGGGTTCCACCTCGAGGGTACGGCAGCGTATCGCTGTCTGCCACTCTCCCGGCGGGATCTGTGAGGCGTCGATGTTGATCCACACCTGCCGCAGTGTCCACGGTGCCAGCGTGAGCGTCCTGGCGCCGTTCATGGTGGGCAGGGCGTCGGCCGAGAGGTCGAGGGAGTGGGTGGGCACCTCCACCACCTCATGGAAGGTGAGCACCCGGCGGAAGGGGAGGGTGCTCGAGGTGTCGCTGTTCGCCAGGGAGGCCGGCTCGATACGTACCGTCACGGGACGGTCGCTGTAGTTGGCCAGGTTGAAGGCGGCCGACTCGGTCTCGCCGCCGAAAGCCTCTACGGTCAGCTGTGGCGGCGGCGTGCGTCCTTCGGCGAGCTCGTCGGCGCCGCCGAAGGGCGCCCAGGGGTTGGCGGCGTAGGCCGCCAGGCGGCTGCCGGCATCGGCGGCCGTGGTGGTGAGGGCCTGCAGATGGCCTGCGGCAACATATACTTTTTCAAAATCGGTGCGCAGGGAGGCCCGTTCCAGGGGCGTCATGGTGCCGGCACGGCGGGAGCGCTCCGCGAGCTTTGCATACTCCCCTTCGAGGTAGAGCAGCTGCATGCGTGCATGCTCCTGCTCCTGCAGCTGCGGCAGGTGGCGGCGTATCGCAGAGAGACGCTCCTGCAGATCGGCCAGATCGCGGACGAAAGGCCGGAGGTAAAAGCTCTGCTCCTGACGGGCCAGCTGTTTCCCTCCTTCCGTAAGACGATAGGAGAAGCGGAGCGTCAGCGGCAGATCGCCGGGGATGGAGTAGGGCAGGGAACAGCTGAAGAGGGTGTCGGCGGAGAGGAGCTGTTCACTCACCGCCCCTTCCCCTTCTTTCTGCAGGGTCAGCTGCAGCGAGAGCTTTTTCTTCAGGGGGTTGCGCACGGTCACGGTGAAATGGTTGATGCCCGTATGCAGATCGCCGTAGTCGGCCGTGGCGACAACGGTTTTTTCTGTTTTCTCGCGGGGCAGGAGGGCTCCTGTGCGGGCAGCGTTGAGACGGTACTGTCCCATGAGGATCGTGCCCGTGCTGCTCTTGTCGCGCAGCAGGCTGAAGGCCGTCACCTCCGAGGTGGTGGCGCACACCACGGCAGGCCGGCCGTCGTGGCGGAAGTCGACCACCACGGGAGAGCTGTTCATCCCGCCGTGGAGGGGCACGGCCTCCTGCAGGTTGCCCTCCTCGTCGAAGACGGCCAGGCTGCCGGAGTAGCTGCCCACGAGCACCTCTATGTGTCCGTCGCCGTCGATGTCGGCGAGGGTGGGGGAGCGCCGCACGCGCGTGGCCACACGGGCTCGCCACAGCAGCTCGCCGCGCGGCGAGAGACAGGCGATGTTGCCCCGCAGGTCGGCCACGAGCACCTCCGTATGTCCGTCGCCGTTGATGTCGCCGGCGGCCAGACCGTCATGGATCGCCTCCGGCATGTTGTGGCGCCAGAGAGGCTGGCCCCCCGCATCGCTGACGGTGAGTCCCTCTTTGTTGCCGCAGAGGATCTCCGGGCGCCCGTCGCCGGTGATGTCGACGACCAGGGGCGAGGAGCCGGAGCCTTTCTCTCCGCTGTGCCACAGCTCCCTGCCTTTGTGGGAGAAGCATACGAGGGGATGTCTGTCGGTGCCTAGCAGGATCTCGGGACGGCCGTCGCCGTCGAGGTCGGCCAGCGCCGGGGCCGTGCGGAACCCTTCCCGGTGGTCGTGCTTCCAGAGGAGGCTGCCGTCCTGGCGGAGGGCCACCAGATGACCGCCGCGGTCGGCGACGATGATCTCCGGCGTACCGTCACCGTCGAGATCACCGGCGACGGGCGCCGTGGTGCCCCAGACGAAGCCCTCGGGCATGGTGTATCCCCACAGACGGGTGCCCCGCCGGGCATCCAGACAGACCACCCCGCCGGGGTTGGTAAGGGCATACACACGCAGCGGCGTGCCGGCCACGGCCACAGGCAGGCTGATGGTGTGATGCACCTCATACTGCCACTTGACGTGACCGCGGGCATCCAGCACCAGCACCGTGCCGCCCGTGGTGGCCATCACCAGGTCCTCCACGCCGTCACCATCCACGTCGGCGACGGCCGGCGTGGCATCCACATTGCCGGTGACGGAGAGGTAGGTCCAGAGGACCTTGTCCTGAGCATAGCTGACGGGGGGTGGGGCGAAAAAGAAAAAAAACAGGAAGAGAAAAGTGCTTGTCACGAAAACAGGGGTTTTGACATACGGTCTCATGGCAGGTGGTTTTTTGACATTCAGGTCACTACCGTAAAAATAAGCAAATAATTTTCAGGCATCCATCCCTGTTGCGAGGTTTCCGGGGAGATGGTGAAGATTTTTTCATTGTTGGTTGAAATATATGAAAGCGGAGAGTAATCTGCAGTGGAGCGTAGGAAAGATCTTCTGCACCACGCGTGTGTTTGGGCCTTATCCTCACGGTCACTGGCGATTTATTGCCGGGGGTACTGCCGCGTTTGTATTTTTTGCGTAAATTGTAGATCATACAAAAAATGATCTTATGAAGAAACAAAAGCTGGATCGCAGGAAGTTCCTCAGATATACTTCGTTGTCGGTCATGGGAGCAACGGGTGTTGCCACCCGGGGACTTGCATCCGGGAGGGTGGCTGAGGACGAAGCGATGCCCCGCATCCGGGAGTACCGCACCCTCGGCCGTGCCGGCTTCCGCGTCTCTGTGCGTCTCCTGCTGGCGGAAGCTCGGAAGAATATGGACCTGTCCGTATCATAAAGAGCAGATTTTTAGACCATGGAACACTATGTATAATTACCCAATAAACCTGTCATGAGAACATCTTTATTTCACTTACTTTTAAAAGGGGCCATTTCCGTCCTGTTCCTCCTCCCCGGCTTCCTGTACGGACAGGGCGGGGCCCTGAGTCCCCGTTTTACCCGCTACGATATGGATGTGCGGCTCGACGCCCGGACGAAGATCGTGGACGGGAAGATGATCCTCGACTGG
>CAZYQV010000259.1:0-3194 GCA_964649775.1 uncultured Rikenellaceae bacterium | reverse complement strand
GATCGCACTGGTACTGGGCTTCCTTATCCCGCTGGTCATCCTGCTGCTGCTGGAGTATTTCAACAACAAGATCGTCGACAAACAGGACATAGAGAACAAGACGCGTGTACCCATCCTCGGCACCATCGGTCACAACACCACCGAAGAGAACATCCCCGTGGTGGCACATCCCAAGTCGGCCCTGGCCGAGTCGTTCCGCGCCATACGTACCAACCTGCAATATAAACTGCGTGAACAGGGTCAGAAGGTGATCATGATCACCTCGACGGTCAGCGGTGAGGGCAAGACCTTTGCCGCCGAGAACCTGGCCGTGATCACCTCCATGTCGGGCAGGAAGACGTTGCTGGTCAGTTTCGACCTGCGCAAACCGCGTATACACCGCGACTTCGACGTGGACAACGACAAAGGTCTCAGCTCCTATCTGGCGGGACAGAGCAGCTATGAGGAGATCGTCCTGCCCTCCCAGTATGACAACCTCTTCGTGGCGCCGGCAGGACAGACACCTCCCAATCCTGCTGAGCTGCTGGAGACCCATCTGATACAAGACTTTTTCATACGGGCCCGCAAAGAGTTCGACTATATCATCCTCGACACCCCACCGGTGGGCATCGTCACCGACGGTCTCATGCTGGCGACCCAGGTGGATGTGATCCTCTATCTCATTCGTCAGAACTACTCCAGCAAGAACGTACTCTCATTCATCGATGAACTGTACGAGAAACAGGACCTGAAGAAGCTGGCCATCCTGGTCAACGACATCAAACTGTCGAGTTACTACGGCTACAGTTACGGCTACGGTTACGGCTATGGTTACGGATACCACTATGGTTACGGTACGGCTTATGGTTACGGAGAGGGCTATTACGAAGAAGAGGGAAAAAAGGTGCCTTTCCTGCGTAAGGTCTTCCACTTCTTTTTCCACCGCTGATCACCAAAACAAGGAGATTTGATGAATGATGCCTTCTCCTTCAGAAAAGAGCCTACCCTGTTTCAGGCCTCTCTGCCGTTGCTCTTCCTTATCCTCTTTCTTTCCCTGAACGTTCATCTTTTTGAGGACACCCTCGGCGGAGCCAACCAGATAGCGCTCATCCTCGCCGCGGCCATCGCCGGGGTGGTGGCTTACACCACGGGGGTGCGCTGGAAAGAGATGGAGGCCAGCATCATCCGCAGTATCTCCTCGGCCATGCCGGCCATCCTCATCCTCTTCCTCATCGGCGCCCTCGCCGGCACGTGGATGCTCAGCGGCGTGGTGCCCATGCTGATCTATTACGGTCTGGAGATCCTCAACCCCAAGATCTTCCTCTTTGCCGCCATCACCATCTCGGCGCTGGTGTCGCTGGCCACGGGCAGCTCCTGGTCGACCATCGCCACCATCGGCATCGCCCTCATGGGCATCGGCCGCACGCTGGGCATCCACGACGGGCTGGTGGCCGGCGCCATCATCTCGGGAGCTTACTTCGGCGACAAGATGTCACCCCTCTCCGACACCACCAACCTGGCCCCGGCGATGGCCGGCACCGACCTGTTCACCCACATCCGTTACATGACCATCACTACGGGTCCGTCCATCCTGCTGGCGATGATCGCTTTCCTGGTCATCGGCTTCACCCTCCACTACCCTGTCAACCATACCGACGTGGCGGAGGTGATGACCGCCCTGCGGGAGACCTTCCATCTTTCACCGGTATTGCTGGTGGTGCCGGTGCTGCTCATCTACATCATCATACGCAAGGTGCCTGCCGTCCCCGCCCTGCTGACGGGGGTACTGCTGGGTGTTATCGTCGCGCTGATCTTCCAGCCCCAGGCGGTGCGTATGGTGGCCGACAGCGGCGGCAGCTATGCCCGCGTGGCCTGGATCGCCTCCATGAAGGCCATGTTCGGCCCTGTAGACATCCCCACCTCCAGCCCCATCGTCACCGAGCTGCTGGCCACCCGTGGCATGGCCGGCATGCTCAACACCATCTGGCTCATCCTGGCCGCTATGGTCTTCGGCGGCATGATGGAGTCGGGACACTTCCTGATACGTATCTCCAGGAGCATCCTGAAATTCGTGCGCAACACCACCTCGCTGGTGGCCTCGACGGTCTTCACCTGCATCTTTTTCAACATCACCGCCTCCGACCAGTACATCTCCATCGTGGTGCCGGGACGTATGTTCGCCAAGACCTACCGCCGCCGGGGATATAAACCCGAACTGCTGAGCCGCACCCTGGAGGATGCAGGCACCGTCACGTCGGTGCTGATCCCCTGGAACACCGGCGGCGCCACACAGGCCACCGTCCTGGGAGTGCCCACCCTCACCTACCTGCCTTTTGCTTTCTTCAACCTCATCAGTCCTTTCATGAGCATCTTCATCGCCGCCATCAACTTCAGGATACGCCGGTTCAAGCCGGGAGAGATCAAGGAAGAGATAGAGGTGAAATAGTTGTGAGTTGTGAGTTGCGGGAAGAAGACTTATCGATCTACGTAGTTATCTACGTAGTTAGCTACGTAGTTGTTACTTTTTAGCACCTGTCTGAGATGCTTGCTGTGCCTGCGTTTCCTCATCTTCAGAGATCCATCCCCCGCCCAAAGCTTTGTACAACTTCACATAAGAGTTAAGTTTCAGCTGATAGGTTTCCGTCAGGATCAGCTGGGTATCAAAGAGGGACCGTTCGGAGTCGAGCACTTCCAGATAGCTGGTCACACCACCGTCATATCTTTCACGGGAAAGGCGTGCGGCGTTGGTGGCGGCCACGAGCTGCCGGCGGCGTGTCTCCAGCTCTTTGTTAAAGGTATAGACGTCCACCAGGGCGTCCTCCACCTCTCTGAATGCGTTCAGCACCGCTTTATCATATCCGAGGCGCACCTGTTCGGTCCGTGCTCTCTCTATCTCCACCCTGCGTTTGTTCTTGCCGAAATTGAAAATAGGGCCTGCCAGACCCCCTCCGAACGACCAGGCCACGGCATCGGAGGTCACGAAGGCCGACAACTCACCACTGGCCAGGCCGAGGGCGCCTGTAATGCTGAAGGAGGGAAAACGCATGGCCTGTGCCACGCCGATGCGGGCATTCTGGGCCGCCAGCATCTGCTCAGCCTGCAGGATATCGGGACGGCGTTGCAGCAGTTGGGAAGGGAGTCCCGGCGGCAGGGTGTCGGGCGGTCGTATCTCTTCGAGACGGCTCACCAGCGGCAGGGGACCCGGGTTCTGCCCC
>CAZYQV010000258.1:0-2995 GCA_964649775.1 uncultured Rikenellaceae bacterium | reverse complement strand
CCCATGTTTCAGGATCTTTTCTCTTTTTCCCCGATCGTTTTCACCGGCCGCTATTAAAAGCTCTGTGGCAAATCGGTCTTCCTGGAGACGGCAGGCCCCGGCACCATCGTCACCGCCATGAGCTATATGACGGGAGGATCCTTTGTGAAAACGGGGATCGTCATCCTCATCTTTGCCCTGATGTGTTTCCTAACCTATCTTTCATTCAACCCGGGAGAGAAGATCGTAGAGAAACCGGGCATCCTCGTCATCGCCAAGATCATGGGACTGATCATCGCCATCATAGGCACACAAATGGTGCCCACCGGCATCAGGCTGGCTTTCAACATCAAAAGGCAAGCATACCGGCAGGCAACAACGGGATAGCTCTATCTCTCCAATCCTGCTGGGACCAAAAAAAATTGTTTTCAAGAAAAATATATTGCAACGGATTGTGCAGATTGACACGGATATGGGGATAAAATCGATAAAAGTCTTATTGAACAACAGGATTAAACATCAGGAGAATTCAGTTCTCCTGATCGGTCTCCCGGCCTACTACTTGCCGAAACGTATCAGCTGCTCGGAGAGATCATCAGGGTTGATGATCACCGCATCAAACTTCTCCACCTCCCCGCTCTCCTCTTTCCTCAGGGTACGGTTGACCATGCTTTTTATCTTGTCATACAAAAGACCTCTTTCCGCCCGCAGGGAATAGTCGGCCGGCAGATCGGCCACCACCGTATACGCTCCGTCAGGTTTGGAGAAGAAATAAACTGGAACTCCGTCCTGATCCAGCACTTTTGCCTTGAGCGGATCGCTGCCCTCTTTGAATTTTATCGCCTGTGTTTTCTCTTTGTCAAGGTCGATGATGATCGCGTCAAACGCCGGCACCTTGCCGTTCTCCTTTCTTTCCAGCGCTTTTCTGACAAGTTGCACGGTTTTCTCCCGCACAGTGGAGATCTCATCCACGGCCAGCCTGATCGTATGACCGGCGGACACCGCCTTGCCGACGACCTCGTAATCATCCGCCGGCAAAGCATACACGAACACCGGCACACCTTCCACCTTCTCAACAGTGGCCGGCAATGGTTTATTTTCCTGGGCACAGGTCAGCATCCCAAAAGAAAACAACAGACAAATTCCCAAAAAAGTTTTCATTGTTCCCTTATTGTTCATACTGTCATATCCGCAAAAAGAACAGTTTATTTCCCCTGTTCCTGTACTTTCTTCTCGTACTCTTCAAATTTGGCTTTCAGGGCACCGGCTACATTCTCGGGGATATCTTCCATATTGTCCTCCAGGGTCTGTTTCATTTCCCTGACAAAAGCCACGGCATCCTGCTTGTAATCATCCAGCACATCCAGGGTTTTCGATTTGATCTTTTTCAGTTTGAAAGAGAGGAGGATATAAGATATTCCCAGAAAGATCAGCGCAAAAGAGGTAAGCATGATCACATTCATCGCACCGAAAGTGGGGTCGACGATCATCCAGAAGGAAACGATCGTAAGCAGGATCCCGAAGGTAAGCACCCAGCCCCAGCCCCGTATGCTTTGGTTTTTCAGATCCAGCGACGAGCTGATCATAGAGATGCCGCGGAACATCAGCCAGAAACCTACGACAAACGGCAGGATGGTCAGCAGAATGACGGGATTCATAAAGAGATAAAGGCCGATCAGTACTTCCAGGATGCCGATCGCCAGATACCATCCCCACCCTGCCAGATGACGGGTGTTCGAGAGGGAAAAGAAAACATAAAAGAACCCGTCAGCCAGTACCAGGACCCCGAAAAGCCAGGAAAGGGTGACATAGCTGGCAACAGGTGTGCGGACGACCCATATTCCTCCGATGAACATCAGGATCCCCACCACCAGGAAAAGCCACCAGTGCTTTATGGTAGTAACCAGTTCAGAAACAAGATTTTTCATAATTAGCAAATATTTGGTTTCAGCCTGCAATATAATCATTATTTTTTCCTGCTGTTCAGGTTCTCTTCCAATACATGGTCAGCACCATCCTCTTCTCCGGATCTTCTATTTACCTGTACCAATAAAACATACAGTGTCCAATCTAAAAACAGTGCGTTTTTCAGTACAGAAGTAAGTATATTGCTTTTATTCGCATTATCGTTTTATCGTTTTATCCTTCCGCGCCCCTCGATACAGCCTTCGCTTCGCTCAGCCCACTCGGGGAGCGGAAGGCTCTGCGCCTTTCAACTCTTTAACTTTTCAACCTCTTTGACTTTTCCCTCACGGGCAACCACATAGGGTTGCCCCTACCCTTTTCAACTCTTTAACTTTTCAACTTTTCAACCTTTTCGACCTCTTCGACCCCTTCGACTTTTCGACCCACCTATTCCTTCTTCCTTCCCCCCTCACTCCCCCACCAGTCTTTGTTGGGCTGCCAGTCGGGCGACAGCATCCTTTTGCGGCGTTCTTCCAGGCGGGGCCACAGCACCTCGCGGTACCATTCGTGCTTCATCTGCAGCGAGTCGGGACTGAAGAGAGGGTCCGGCGCCGGATATTTCGCATTCACCGAGCGGAGCCAGTCGAGCAGTTTTTTCGACATGCTCCGGGTGATCTCGGGATACTGCTCCGCCACATTCTCCTGCTCGCTGAGGTCTTTGTTCAGGTCGTACAGCTCATCGCTCCCGTCTTCCCAGTAATGGATCAGTTTCCAGTGTCCTTCACGGATCATGGCTGCGGGATCGCCGCCCTGGTTACCGTAATGCGGATAGTGCCAGTAGAGGGACCGCGAGGGGATGGTATCGCCCTGCAGCAGGGGAACCAGGCTCACCCCGTCGGTATGCTGTCCGGGCAACAGCGACAGGCCCGCCAGGTCGAGGAGCGTGGGATAAAAGTCGGCACCCGTCACGGGCGTATCATTCTTCTTCCCCGCGAGGTGCATCCAGGGCACGTTGATGACATAAGGCACCCGGATGCCTCCCTCCCACTGGTAGCCCTTGCCGCCACGCAACGGCGCCAGGTTGGTGGAAAAAGCATCTCCGGAGATCACG
>CAZYQV010000257.1:0-2619 GCA_964649775.1 uncultured Rikenellaceae bacterium | reverse complement strand
TGCGGTGCGTGCTTATGATCCGGCAGCCATGGAACAGACAAAAAGAGTGCTGAAAGACTCCATCACCTACAGCAGCGATCCTTACGATGCGCTGGTCGATGCCGACGCCATGGTGCTGGTCACCGAATGGCCCGAGTTCAGAATCCCCAACTTCCGGGTCATCTCCAAGCTGCTGAAAGAAAAAGTCCTCTTCGACGGCCGCAATATTTACGACCCGCAGGAGGTGGAAGAAAAAGGGTTTACCTATTACGGCATAGGCCTGGGCAAAGCCAACCATAAACACTGATCGCATGAAACGCATCCTGGTCACCGGCGGCGCCGGCTTCATCGGCTCCTTCCTCTGCGAGCGTCTCCTCGACGAAGGCCATGAGGTGATCTGCCTCGACAACTATTTCACCGGCCGCAAGGCCAATATCGTCCACCTCCTCAACAGGCCCTACTTCGAGCTGGTGCGTCACGACGTGACGGTCCCCTACTATGCCGAGGTGGACGAGATCTACAACCTGGCCTGCCCGGCCTCGCCCATCCACTACCAGTACAATCCCATCAAGACCGTCAAGACCTCGGTGATGGGCGCCATCAACATGCTGGGGCTGGCCAAGCGGGTGAAGGCGAAGGTGCTGCAGGCCTCCACCAGCGAGGTGTACGGCGACCCCCAGGTACATCCGCAAAAAGAAGATTACTGGGGTCATGTCAACCCCATCGGCAAGAGGGCCTGTTACGACGAAGGGAAAAGGGCGGCCGAGACCCTCTTCATCAACTACCACCAGCAGAACGGTGTCAGGATCAAGATCGCCCGCATCTTCAACACCTACGGTCCGCACATGATGGCCAACGACGGCAGAGTGATCTCCAACTTCATCGTCCAGGCCCTGCGCAACGAGCCGATCACCATCTATGGCGACGGCAGCCAGACACGCAGCTTCCAGTATATCTCCGACCTGGTGGAGGGACTGATCCGGCTGATGAACACGGAAGATGATTTTACAGGTCCTGTCAACATAGGCAATCCCGGTGAGTTCACCATCCGCGAGCTGGCGGAGAAGGTGCTGAAGATGATCCCCGGCTCGTCGTCAGAGATCATCTACGAGCCTCTCCCCGAGGACGATCCCCTGCAGCGGCAGCCCGACATCTCCCTGGCACGGCAGGTGCTCGGCTGGGAGCCGGTGGTACCTCTCGACGAGGGGCTGTCGTACACCATAGATTATTTCAAAAAAACACTCGACCGATGAAAGGAATCATCCTGGCCGGCGGTTCCGGCACACGCCTATATCCCGTCACGCAGAGCATCTCCAAGCAGATCATCCCCGTCTACGACAAGCCGATGATCTACTATCCCCTGTCGGTGCTCATGCTGGCAGGCATCCGTGACATCCTGATCATCTCCACCCCCCACGACCTGCCCCTCTACAAAA
Organism: uncultured Rikenellaceae bacterium; assembly: GCA_964649775.1. Classification (GTDB taxonomy): domain Bacteria; phylum Bacteroidota; class Bacteroidia; order Bacteroidales; family VadinHA17; genus DRPN01. Next base: position 1,204 of record CAZYQV010000257.1, on the reverse strand, counting down.
AGCTGCTCGACGACGGCAGCCGCATAGGGCTCCGTCTCTCGTATGCCGAGCAACCGCGCCCCGAAGGCCTGGCCCAGGCCTTCATCATCGGCGAGGAGTTCATCGGTGACGACACCGTAGCCATGGTGCTGGGCGACAACATCTTCTACGGCCACGGCTTCGGCCACACCCTCCTGGAGACAGGCAACCAGCTGAGAGAAGGCGGTGTTGTCTTCGCCTATTATGTCAACGATCCCGAGCGGTACGGTGTGGTGGAGTTTGACGATGAGGGCAATGTCCTCTCCATCGAGGAGAAACCGGAGCATCCCCGCTCCAACTATGCCCTGACGGGACTCTATTTCTTCGACCATACGGCAGCGGAGAAAGCCAAAAGTCTGAAGCCTTCGCCCCGCGGCGAGCTGGAGATCACCGACCTGATGAAGAAGTATTATGAGGAGGGTCATCTGAAGGTACAGATCCTGGGACGCGGCATGGCCTGGCTCGACACCGGCACGCCTGACAGCCTGCTGCAGGCAGCCAATTTCATCGCCACCCTCGAACAGCGGCAGGGCCTCAAAGCCTCCTGTATCGAGGAGATAGCCCTGAAAAGGGGTTATATCACCCGCGAACAGCTCAGGAGCCTTGCAGAGCCGATCAAAAACTCCCAGTACGGGAAATACCTCCTCCAGATACTCGACAACCGTTACAGAACCTTAGACTACTGATCATGCAGGTAGAAGAAACCGGAATAGAAGGACTGCTCCTCATTAAACCCCGTATCTTCCAGGACGAGCGGGGTTATTTCTTTGAGAGCTATAACGACCGTGAGATGCGTAAGAACGGTCTCCATTTCTCATGGGTACAGGACAACCAGTCGAAATCGGCCTACGGCGTCATCCGTGGCCTGCACTACCAGCTGGAGCCCTACGCACAGACCAAGCTGGTACGTGTGCTGAAAGGCAAGATCCTGGATGTGGCCGTCGACCTGCGGTCGGGCAGTCCTACCTTCGGGAAATGGAAAAGCATGATCCTCTCGGAGGACAACTACCTGCAACTGCTCCTCCCCAAAGGGTTTGCCCACGGTTTCTCGGTGCTGAGCGACGAGGCGGTCGTCTTTTACAAGTGCGACCAGTTCTACCATCCCGCTTCCGACAAGGGAATCCGCTATGACGACCCGACCCTGGGCATCGACTGGCAGCTGTCGCCAGAGAAGATCGTCGTCTCG
>CAZYQV010000256.1:0-4241 GCA_964649775.1 uncultured Rikenellaceae bacterium | reverse complement strand
TGGCTGTAGAAAGCAAAGAGAAAGCTGACGGTTATGAGACCCCCCTCATTGAAGTACTGCTGGCCTTCGCCAACGAATTCACGGCTCCCGAAGGAGGGTTTTACCTCACCCACGTGAAGGTGAACGGCAACTTCAAGGCGATGGATGAATATATCAGCATACGTGTATACAAAGGAGGTGACGAGCCTATGCAGGGTGAGCTGGTATATAAACAGGAGTTCATCACCTACCGATATGTGCTGGACCAGTGGGTTTACTTCCCCCTGGCCTTCCCGCTTCGTTTTGAGGAGGGGGAGAAGTTCTACATTGTGGTGATGCCGCCTATGGCCAGCAAATATCTGGGTTATGACATCGCCCCCAACGAGCAGGTGGCCTCCACCTCGTGGTGTGCCAACTACCGTTCGTGGAGCGAGGAAAAACCCTGGAACTGGGCGCAGTACAACTATATGCTGCGGCTTTATAAGATCCGTGCGCTGACAGCTGCCGGCGAAGGGTTGTGGATCGAGCTGGACAACCTGCAGGGCGTGCTGCACGAAGGAGAGTCGGTGACCGTGACGGCCACTGCCGACCCAGTGCTGGCGGGCAAGGGTAACCACAAAGCGATCATACGGGCCTCCACCAACGATGTGGACCATACGGTCAACGAGTTCAATATCACCATGGACGTCAACGGGTCACCCTCGTTCATCTACCGGCCGAACATGTATGACGATACGGTCAGGACCACCGAGACGGAGACCCTGGTAATGAACTATGTCTTTGAGGACCCGGAAGGTGAGAAGATGACCCTCACCCTCGACGACCATGACCAGTCGTTGCATCCCCTGCTGGAACAAACCGGCCCGGAGACGGCCCAGCTGACCCTCCGGACAGATTATGAGAGTGCCGGCGTATATCATTATGCCGTGACGCTCACAGACTCTGCCGGCAACGAGGTGCATGACGAGATCCTGCTGAAGGTAGAGGACAAAAACAGACCGCCGGTGCTGAACCCCGACTACAGCTTTATCCGGCTGAACATGGCCGGTGCTGAGGGAGGTCTTCTCACCATCGACCCGGCGGAACTGTTCTCCGACCCCGACGATGACGAGCTGACGGTGCTGGCAGGCAACTACACCCCCGACATGCTCGATATGGCTCTGGGGTATCGTTACATCGACCTCCATCCCCTGCAGACGGGCATCGGCTTTGTCGTCTTCGGCGCCGACGACGGCAAGGAGAACGGCTTCGTGGTCTACGGCATCTATGTGCAGATCATCGATGATGCCACCCGGACGGGCACCGGCACGGACGGATCTCCTATTGAGGTGGAACAGCTCCTCGGTGACGGGGAAATGATCACAGTATATCCGAACCCCGTCACCACCGGCAACGCCAACATCCTGTACAAGCTGGAAGAGCGTGCTGACATATCCTTTGATCTGTATGATATGAGAGGAGTAAAACGCAGGAGTATGAAGGCAGGCCTCCAGGAAGAAGGGATCTATTCCCGCAGCCTGGATATGTCGAACCTCCCCGCCGGTATGTATATCTGCAAGCTGAGAGCAGACGGAAAGGTGTTGTATACTGTCAACATCATGGTGCGGTAAGACCTTGCAACACATACCGGATGGGAGCCTTTCCATGGCGGAGGCCCCTGCTTCGGCAGGGGCCTTTTTTTTCTGTTGCCGGCCTCGTCACCGCAGCGCTCCCTGCAACGCCCGGAGAAACTCCGTGGCAGAAGGATACCTGGCCGCGATCCCCTCGACGAGCATGCTGCGTACCTCCCCGGGAGGATACCAGGCAGGAGGCCTGGGGAAGCTCTTTTTTGCCGCAGCCCGGGCGATCACCTCTGCCACTGCCGCGGGGATGCGCCGGTGCTTTCTCAGGGGCTGGTTGAGCTGCAGGTTCATCACCGCCGCAGGATGGGCAGCCCGGAAAGGCCTCTCACCCGTGATCATCTCCCACAGCACCACCCCCATACTGTAAATATCGGAAGCCGGGCCGACAAGGTCGATATGGCCCAGCACCTGCTCGGGCGGACTGTATATCAGCGAAAAAGGTTTTTTTGCCGGCAGGGGTTGCGCCAGCCACAGGGCTTCCCCGGGGTCGAGCAACCGGCCCCGGGGTCGACCATCACGGCCTTCATACAACAGAATGTTCGACGGCTTGATATCGGTATGGATCAACCGGTACTGATGGTATACCTCCAGCCCCTCCAGCAGGCCGGCGATAATCTGACCGGCCTGACGGGGATCACGAAAACGCCCCTCCTTTTCCAGATACTGTTTGAGATCGGTTCCTTCCGTATAGCCCATCACCACATACACGGCTTTCTCCCCTCGCCCCACACCGGTGACTTTCTGCAGGGCCGGATGACGCAAACGAACAAGCAGCTCATATTTTTTCAGAGAAGGATCCTGAAGAGAGGTGATGCCGCGAAGACGTTTCACCAGCACCTCCTCACCCGTCTTTAACGAATGGCCCCGGTACACTATGGAGTATTTCCCCCTGTGTTTCTGCAAAGGTTGATCCGTATCGAAAAGGACCACCTCCTCCCCCGCGTATAGTTTCATCTTACTCACTTTGCATGATCCTGAGTTCATAAAAATAATTATAAATCCCAACCAACGGCATCCGTTCAACTCTATCGGGTTTCCAAATGCGTAACATGGCATGCTTCCTGAAAAAAAGAGAGTGAGGCATGAATGAAACGGTTTTCCCGGGGGAAATGTTAAAAATGTTAAAAAATGTTATAAGCCGATACACGAAAGAACTATTTATTCTATTTTTAGCATCGTAATAAATAGTTTTTTAGATCATCCTATCCACGGAACAAGAAACCAATCGATTGAATATGATACACAAGGAATATGTGAACAGGATCGTGGATCTAACGGATCCCGGCAAGAACGTGATCTACAATATGAGCATTGAGGAAGCGCGTGAACTGATAAAATCCGGCGACCCCGAAGCAGTGCGGAAAATCGACGGGCAGTTCGCTCTTTTTTCCGTCGAAGGGAAGACCATCCGTATGGCCCGGTCGATAGGCATGCCGCTGCGTTTTTTCATTGCCAAACTGGAAGACGGTCCGTTGCTGGTGCTGGCCGAGAGGATCGACGCCATCTATGAGTTCCTGAAAAAGGAGGGCATGGATGACCAGTTCCATCCTTCGTATACGAGGATGGCCCCTGCCCATTACATCACGACGATCCACCTGCTGGGTTGCCCCGACCCGCCGCCTGAGTTCGTAAGGTTCTTCACGCCGGAACGAAACAAGTGGAAAGATATGTCGGTGGATGAGATCGGCCGGCTCTATATAGGTACAGTATATGAAGAGATCAAGAAATGGCTGAAGCACAAAGCCACAGAAGGGCCTGTAGGCGTAACTTTCTCGGCAGGTATCGACAGTGGTTCTATCTTCCTGCTCACCTACCATGCTTTGCTGGAGCTGGGCGAGAGTCCTTCGCGGCTGAAAGCGTTCACCCTGACGGTGGACGGCAAAGGGGAAGACCTGAAGCAGGCACGGGATTTCCTGAAGGCTGTGGACCTGGAGTTTTTCCTGGAGCCCGTCGAGGTGGATGCACGTGACCTGGACTGGAAAGAAGCCATTCGCGTTGTGGAGGACTACAAGCCCCTGGACATCCAGGATGCCACGGTGAACATGGCCCTGCTGAGAGGGATACGCCGGCGTTATCCCGACTGGAAATATTTGCTCGACGGCGATGGCGGCGATGAGAACCTGAAAGATTATCCCATAGAAGAGAACCCCGAGCTGACCATCCGCAGTGTGCTCAACAACCCCCTGCTCTATCACGAAGGATGGGGCGTGGGCAAGTGGAAACACTCCCTGACATACTCAGGTGGTCTCAGCAGAGGCTATATGCGCTCTTTTGCCCCGGCAGACAGACTGGGCTTTGAAGCCTTCAGCCCATATACCCTCGAGAATGTTATTGAGATCTCGGAGGGGATCCCCTTCATCGACCTGACCAACTGGGACCATGAAAAACTCTATCAGCTCAAAGGCCAGGTAGTAGCAAGCGGCGTGAAAGCCGTCACCGGCATGGATATGCCGGTATATGAGAAAAGAAGGTTCCAGCACGGAGCCGTCGAGAGAAGCGTCTTCGACAAACTGTTCCCCGAGAAGGAGACAGAGTACCGTCAGGAATTCCTGGCGATCTATGAATGACCGATCCAACGTTTGCCACACCCACCGTCGATGAAGAACAGACCCTGGTTCCTTACGGCCTTCGTATTCCTCT
>CAZYQV010000255.1:0-4402 GCA_964649775.1 uncultured Rikenellaceae bacterium | reverse complement strand
CCCACCGACGAGCGTATCGCCGCCCAGCGCCGGGGCATCAAAGACCCCTCGCTGGCAGCCCTCTACTTCCAGTTCGGACGCTATCTGCTCATCAGCAGCTCCCGCCCCGGCGATCTGCCGGCCAACCTGCAGGGTCTCTGGGCCGAAGGCCTCAACCCGCCGTGGAACGCCGACTACCATATCAACATCAACATACAGATGAACTACTGGCCGGCCGAGGTGACCAACCTGCCGGAGTGCCATCTGCCTTTCCTGCAGTTCATCGGCGAGTTGCGGGAGAAAGGACGTCACACCGCCCGCACCCTGTATGGTGCGGAGGGCTTTGTCGCCCATCACACCACCGACGCTTGGCATTTTACCACAGCTTTCGGCAAGCCCGTTTACGGCATGTGGCCCATGGGGGCTGCCTGGGCTTCCACACATCTGTGGGAACACTTCCTCTTCACGGGTGATACGGCTTATCTGCGGGATTACGGTTATCCCGTCATGCGGGAGGCCGCCCTCTTCCTCTCGGATTATCTGGTGAAAGATCCCCGCACGGGAAAGCTGGTGACCGGTCCCTCCATGTCGCCGGAGAATGTCTTTGTGACCCCCGGCGGTAAGAAAGCCTCGGTATGTATGGGGCCGGCGATGGATCTGGAGATCGTGCGGCATCTGTTCGGCGATGTGATCGCTGCTGCTGAGGTGCTGGACACCGATGAAGCTTTCAGAAAAAAACTGGAAGACCAGCTGGCAGCACTGACACCTGTCAGGATCGGCAGCGACGGCCGTATCCTGGAATGGTCGGACTCGTCGCTCAAAGAGCTGTGGCCCGGACACCGTCACATGTCACACCTCTATGGCCTCTATCCCTCGGATGAGTTTAACTGGGAAGATACGCCGGAGTACATAGAGGCAGCAAAAAAGACCCTCGAGTACCGTCTCTCAAACGGCGGCGGACATACAGGCTGGTCAAGGGCCTGGATCATCAATTTCTATGCCCGTCTCCTCGACGGCGGGAAAGCGGCGGAGAACCTGCATGCTCTCTTTGCCCGCTCCACCCTGCCCAACATGTTCGACAACCATCCGCCTTTCCAGATAGATGGTAACTTCGGTGCCACGGCGGCCATCGCCGGGATGCTCCTGCAATCACATGGCGGCGTGATACACCTGCTGCCGGCCTTGCCGCAGGAATGGGACCACGGTAAGGTGACGGGGCTGGTGGCCCGCGGCGGCTTCGTGGTGGATATCGTGTGGAAAGAAGGCCGGATGGTGCAGGCGAAGATACACTCCCGGCTGGGGAATCCCTGCACGATACGGTACGGGGAGAAGAGTGTGACACTCCGGATGGACAGGGGTGAAAGCATCGTCCTGGGACCCGCCCTGCAAAGATAAAACGCGTGCCGGCGGGTTTATCCGGAAACTTTGCGTACCTTCGCGGCTCATTAAAAGAACAATCATTTGAAATTTATTGAAACGGGTGTAATGCCCGAACTGTTAAAAGGGATCGAAGCGCTGGGCTTTGAAGAGCTGACGCCGGTCCAGGAGAAGGTTATTCCCGTCATCCTCGAAACGGAAAAAGATATTGTCGCCCTGGCCCAGACAGGCACGGGCAAAACGGCGGCCTTCGGTCTGCCGGTGATACAGAATACCGACATATCGGAGCATACGGTGCAGACGCTGGTGCTGGCCCCCACACGGGAGCTGTGCATCCAGATCACCAAAGATCTCCAGAGCTTTGCAAGATATCTGCCGCAGCTGCATGTGGTGCCGGTCTATGGCGGCGCTTCGGCAGAGGTGCAGATACGGGAGCTGCGCCGCGGCGCGCACGTCGTGGTGGCCACGCCCGGACGTATGCTCGACCTGATACGGCGCAGGGCGGTGGATATTACCGGTGTGCGCAATGTGGTGCTGGATGAGGCCGACGAGATGTTAAACATGGGTTTCCGCGACGAGCTGGACGGCATCCTCGACGAGACCCCCGCCGGCCGGCGTACCCTCCTCTTCTCTGCCACCATGCAGACCGAGGTGGCCCGCATGGCGGAGAGCTACATGGATATGCCGGAGAAGATCACGGTGGGGCGCAAGAACGCCGGGGCAGAGAATGTATCTCATCACTACTATGAGGTGTCAGCCCGTCACCGGTATGAAGCACTCAAGCGCCTGGCCGACATCAACAGCGGTATCTATGGGATCGTGTTCTGCCGCACCCGCCGCGAGACACGCGACATCGCTGAGAAACTGATCCGCGACGGCTACAACGCCGACGCGATCCACGGTGATCTTACCCAGTCGCAGCGCGACCAGGTGATGCGCCGTTTCCGGAACCGCTCCCTGCAGATGCTCGTGGCTACCGACGTGGCCGCCCGGGGCATCGACGTAGACGATATCACCCACATCATCAACTACAACCTGCCGGACGACCCCGAAGTGTACACCCACCGCAGCGGCCGCACAGGCAGAGCCGGTAAGTCGGGCGTGTCCCTGGCCATCATCACCCCGCGTGAGAAAAGCAGGATACGGGAGGTGGAGAAGATCATCGGGAAGAGATTCGAAAAAAAGAATATCCCCACCGGCGAGGAGATACGCAGAAAACAACTCTTCAAACTGATCGACAGGATGGAGCGGGCAGAGGTCGATGAGACACAGATCGCCCCTTTTATGGAGGAGGTGTATAAAAAACTGGGATGGATGAGCAAAGAGGAGGTCATCAAGCATTTCGTCTCCCTCGAGTTCAACAGGGTGCTGGAATATTACAAAGATGCACAGGATCTCAATGTGACATCCCCGAAAACATCGGGAGACGAAAGGAACAGTGAAGAGGCCTTTTTCCCCGGCAACAGAAGGAAAAAAGGGAAGACAGTATATACCCGTTTTTTCATCAGTCTGGGCAAGAAAGACGGTATCGAGCCGAAGAACATCATCGGTCTGGTGAATGATCATACCGGCAACCGCGACATCAACATCGGACATATCGACATCCACGACAGCTTTGCCTTCTTTGAAGCAGGGCGGGAGCACACCATAGAGATACTGACCTCTTTCCATAAGGCTTCTTTTCGCGGGCGCGAAGTGCGTGTGGATGAGGCCTCGGAAAGGAAAGAGCCGGCGAAAAAGAAAAACAGGACAAAAAGGAAAAAGTCCCGTTTTGCAGCCTGACGGCTACCCCTCCTTCTCGAAGAAAGCTTCTCTCCCCGGATAGTGAAAACGCCGCATGGCCAGCTCCTGCGGATAGATGAAATAGGTGACCCGTCCTTCCGAACAGAGCACCCCCCCGGCGTTGAACAGACGCGTGTGCATCGTGGCATAACGCTCTTCCTGTGTGAGGAGGCGCGCACGCAAGGTGATCTTTCCTTTGTTGATATATACAGGCTTGAGGTAACTCACCTCCAGCTTGCTGGTGACGCCTGCCGTCCCAGCCTTCACATACACCGTCCACGAGGCGATCTCATCGTGCAGGGTGGCCTGGATGCCGCCGTGCAGGACATTCAGATACCCCTGCAGATTAAACTCCGGATCCCATTCGGTGACGATCTCATCCCCTTCCTCGTAAAAATGGAGATGCAATCCGATGGGGTTGGAGGGCGAACATCCGAAACATTTGTTCCGTTCCGGATCATAAGGATTGATGATCTTGCGCATAGGAATGATTCGTTGACGGGTGCATTCAGCCTTTCTTTTTCTTCCTTGCCCTTCTTCCGCTGATCCTGTCCCGTATGTTGAACAGGGCAAAAATAATAAAAATGATCCCGATGAAAGAGAGTATGAGGGTGGATGTGATGTGCGTGGTAATGAAATCGACATGTTCGCGGGCAGGCATCCCCGCATCCTGCGAATCTTTTATCTCGAAGATCATACCCGCGACGGATCCGGCGATCATGAGAAAGCCCACGGCCATGATGATGTAATCGTATGCGGCCGAGACGATCTGTGAGGTGCGGTAGATGGGAGATTTAATGAACTCTTCATACCGTTTGCGGGCCGCCTCGGCGGCGCGGGCGCGGGCCTTGCGGCGTTCCTCCTCCATCCACCGGCGGAAAAGCTCGTCGGCTGCAGGCTGACGGTAATACCGACGGCGCGTGCTGCGGCTGCGACGGGCAGCACCGGATAGTGGAGCATGGGTGTCCAGGTGTAACAGGAACTCGTACGCCTCGTTGATCTCGATGAAGCGCTCCTGCGCGTCGGGAGACTTGTTCAGGTCGGGATGATAAAGCTTGGCCTTTTCACGATACGCATGCTTGATCTCCTCCAGGGAGGCTCCCGGCGCCAGACCCAGGATCTCGTAATAAACATGATATGTTCCGGATGTCACAGCCATACAACAGTGCAATTTACGGAAAATGTTGATAGGAGTTGAAGAGTTAATGAGACTATGATTGCACGAGCCGGAGGCGAAGTGGAATCATAAAGTCGAATTAATCCC
>CAZYQV010000254.1:0-2703 GCA_964649775.1 uncultured Rikenellaceae bacterium | reverse complement strand
CGCACCCGCGAGCTGGTCGACCTGGCCCGTCCCCTGGGCTTCACCTTCCACCGCGCCTTCGACATGACACGCGACCCCTTTGAGGCCCTCGACGACCTGATGGACACCGGCGCCGACAGGGTGCTCACCTCGGGCCAGGAGTCCACCGCCGTAAAAGGACAGGAGCTGATCCGCCAGCTGATCAAGAGGGCCGGCGACCGCATCATCATCTTCCCCGGCGGCGACCTGGACGAGAACAACCTGGAGGCCTTCGCCCGTTATACCGGCGCCAGAGAGTATCACGCCGCCGCCGGCACCCTGCGCGAAGGCGGGATGAAGTTCCGGAACCCCAGGATCCACATGGGCGGCATGGAAGGGATCCCCGAATACGAGATCTGGGAAGCCGATACGGAAAAGATCCGGAAGATGGCAGAAACCTTAAGGAAGCTCGAAGGTTGATGCGCGAAGCTTGATGCCGGAGGATAGCGACTTAACTCCAGTCATTTTAGGCACTTTAGACACTTAGAAAAACTCCCCCGCCCCTTTTCCCGGGACGAGGGAGTTTCTGAACAACTACTACTGCTCTGCTCTAACGTATCTTCACGATCCTTGTGCGGTACACCGTCTTTTCTCCGTCCACCGACAGGATATAGATCCCCGGCGGCAGGTCGCCGGCGGGCAGTACCACCACAGCGTCTGCAGGCACCGCAGCAAAATGCAGGGATTTGCGCACGCTCCCGTCCATGCCGGTGACACGCACCGTCACCGGCCGCTCCTGCGGCCTGTCAAACCGCAGGTAGAGATCTTCCTCCAACGGGTTGGGCCAGACCGTCACAGGAGCTGGTCCGGTGAGATCGCGGCGGCCCGTGACGTTGGAGATCACAATGGATATTTTCAGATCCTTCAGCTCTCCGGCGATGGAAAATACCTGATTTTCCTGTGCGATGATCACGCTGTCATTGTTTTCGTCCATGGGCCAGTACCAGAAATCGGCATCGAAATAATAATGCCCGGGAGGAATGCTGTCGAAGGTGAACCTTCCCGCATCATCTGTCACATCGAATTTGACGATCTCTCCGTTTTGATCGACCAGGAAAACCCACCGTTGATACAGGGCGCTGCTGTCGGAGGAGTTGATCAGCGTACCGGTAATGGTATTGGTCCCGCTGATACGCTTCACCTTCAGCACATGTATCTGTACCCCGCTGGTGTCTCTCTGCAGATCGAGCCAGGCAGCATCCCGGAAAAAGGCCACCCCTCCCAGATAGGTCCTTATCAGACCGGGATAATCATCCCGGTCGGGCTCATAGGAGGCCGTCACAGCCCCTGCCGGGAACTCTTCCACAGTGGTCATATGGGTGCCAATAACATCTCTTCCCTCCGTATGGTCACAATACTGCTCATTTTCCTTCCTGTGTGCCACGATCAGTTTCCCTCTGTTCAGAGGGGATTGATCCTCATCGTAGAACTCAAATCCGATATTGAAATCCCTTTTCATTACCTTAATGAAAATCCAGGCGGAATCCGCCATCCCTCTTTCATCCCTGATATAATATTTTACGGAGTCTACCCCTGTGAAATCACTTTGCGGGGTTAAATACTTTACCGTATCATGCACTACCTCCGTGATCTGTCCGTGTACCGGGTACCCAGTGCCCGTTACATGGATTGTATCCCGATCCGGATCACTGTCATTATCCAGAACACTGATCCTGACACTACCACCCTGATACACTTCCGTCGTATCATTTTCCGCTACCGGTGGATGGTTTTCCGGCATCCAGTCAAACTCATCCGCTCCGATATCGGGAAACTGCGAATTACGCACATCCCCGTCATAATCCGTCAGGATCCAGGAAACCGGGGCGGCAGCACTGTCGAGAGAGAGAGAGGTCACATGAAGATTTGTATCGGAGACAAAAAGAGGATCGGCATCCAGGGAATGTTCGTTCTTTCCGCTGGCAGCTTTGATGGCATCCAGATCTGCACATTCCTGATTCCAGTAGCCGAGAACAGGACCTTCCGTATAGAGGCAGTTGTAATCGAAAACAGGAAAGGAGGAGGGCGTAACATTCATTACGTTGATGGCCATTTCCGAACCCTCATTACTGAATATATTGTTCTTTACCCACAGATCCTCTCCTGCGTAAATATACAATGGCATGCTATTGGAGGAATATGAATGGTTGGAAATGCTGTTATAGTACATTTCTATCAGTTCACAATTCATCATCTCAACAACATCCCTGTTGGGCGAAGTGCCATTGCATACGATAAAATTATTATATATAAGACCGTGCCGGTCGACAGGCAAAGAACAGGAATTCAGATGGATGCCGTGTCCGTACAGGGTATGGATATAGTTATTACGGATCAACAGTTTTTCCGTAGCAAGGCTGATGCTTATGCCAAAGTCACTTCCATAGATAAAATTATCCGCGATCACCGGTGACTCGACCCTGTAAAGATAAACAGCCTGATAACCGTTCCCGGGGAACGTATTATTAAGTATCTCCAGTTCTCCGGGCAAGGTAGTGGCCTCCGTAAGATTCAGGATAATGGATGTACTTCCGTTGAGAAAAGTATTTCCAAGGAAGGTAACATGATGAAAATTCAGATGGTTGGAAAAAACAAGCCGCCCCCCGGAATTGGCATCCGCCTGGGGTGTCCCGGCAATGACACAGGATTCTACCTGTAAGCTGTCCACCATCCCCTTCAGCTCAA
>CAZYQV010000253.1:0-3461 GCA_964649775.1 uncultured Rikenellaceae bacterium | reverse complement strand
GAGGAACAGCAGGAGGGTGTTTTTCATGCTGGAATCCCCTCTGTTCTGCGGAACTGACAGCATCTTTTCGGCTCGGTGCAGGTAGACCAGGGCCGAATCATATTCTTTGAGATTGTTATATGTCTGTCCCAGAAACATGCTTGTTTCCGCCTCGAGTTCCGGGCATTGACAATCCCGGATGTCCCCCAGAATGGTACGGTAGTATTCGATGGCGGTGTTATAGGCCCTTTTCAGGGAATAAACATTCCCTATCTGCAGGAGGGCTTTGTTGATGGCTTCCGAAATGTTGCTTTTCAGGGCAGCCTCGTAAGCGAGGTATGCATAACGGAGGCTCTCTTTAGGATCCGTGAACAGGTGTTTTTTTGCCAGTTCAGTGGCGATCTTTGTTTCCAGGGTATCCGATGTGCTGCTGGTGAGCAGTTCTTTCAGACTGTCGATCTCCCGGGTCTGGGCATGCAGGGGCAGGCTCAGATAAAAAAGTGTCAATATGCCGGTGATGATCTTTCCGGTCATTCCTGTTCGTTTTTGTTCGTAGTCTCTGAGGCAGGTATCGTGAAACAGAACGTTGTACCTTTGCCTTTTTTACTGGTCACCCTGATGTGGCCGCCGTTCTTTTCGACAAACTCTTTGCAAAGAATGAGCCCCAGTCCGCTGCCTTCCTCATTTTCCGTACCTTTGGTTGAGGAGGCCGATTCAAGATTGAAGATCTTGTCCAGTTTATCTTCATCGATCCCCACGCCGTTGTCTTCCACACAGATCTCTACAAAATCCTCTTTGTGGGAGGCCTCCAGTTTGACATACCCGTTCCTGCCGGTGAACTTGATGGCATTGCTCACAAGATTGCGGATGATGGAGCTGAGCAGTTCCTTGTCGGCAAAAACAATATGATCTTTGTCCACATGATTGAGCAGGTGGATGTTCTTCATCCGGGCGTTTTCCTTGTAGAAAGAGAGGATCTCATCCACGATTGCAGAGAGATAGATCTCCTCGGGGTTGAATGAAAGCCTGCCCGTCTGCGACTGTGTCCATTTGAGAAGGTTGCTCAGCAGGTTATATGAGCGGATAGCCGATTCTTTGATCAGCCCGGCATATTTTTTTATCTCTTCGTCACTGAGTTTGTCGATGTCGGTGACCAGGAGCTCGGAGAGCCCCAGCAGAGGCTGGAAGGGATTGATCAGGTCGTGTGCGATAATGGAGAAAAATTTGTCTTTGGTGCGGATCATCGAATCCAGTTTCTTTTCCGATTCGATCAGTTCTTTGTTGGCTTCTTCGAGGTATCTGTTCTTGTCATTGAGCTGTTGTTTCAGCTTATCTACTTTCCTGATCGCATGGATGATGTAAAGGATCAGCAGGACGACCAGGATGAAGAAAGAGAGAAAAGCAATAATGCTCCTTTTTTCCTTTTTCAGGATCATTTCATTGATTATGCGGTCTTTCTGGAGCGCCTGTATCTGATACGCCAGATCCTGGGCTTCATGTTCTATCTGCATGTTGGTGATGTTCTCGAGGGAGAGGCCGGCAGAGAAGGAGTCGTGGTAGGAGATGTATTTTTTTATGCTCTCCCATGATTTTTTCATGTTCCCTATTATCTGATAATAGCTGGAGAGGTTAGCATAGAAATCACGCAGGGTCTTGAGTTCGCCGTATTGTGTGACAAGAGGTTCGGCACGGGTGAGCATGGTATAAGCTTTCTTCGGCTGGTCGATGTCAAGGTAAAGGGCGGAGAGGTTAACCAGGGCTTGCAGGATAGTGGAGATATCCTGCAGTGAGTCGCCGATATGGAGGGCCTTAAGATAGTTGTCCTCGGCTTTGTCATATTCTTTCATCCAGTGGTAAACGCTGCCGATATTAAGATAACTGTCTCCTACGTTGCGGGGAATGTTGTGCTTTTTGGTCAGCTCGAGGGTCTTGTAACCCCAGCTGAGGGCTTCGGTCAGATCACCCTTGTAAGAGTAAAAGTTGATCATATTGTTGTAGTTGGCTCCCAGCTTCTTCTCTATACCCAGTTTTTTCTTCAGCTCAATGGATTTGTTATTGTAATCGATGGCTTTCTCGATATCATTGTTGGCAGCATAGACGAGGGCCAGGTTGGTATAGGAGAATGCGATGCCTGTCGAGTCGTGTATCTTTTCCCTTAACCTCAGTGCCTGGAGGATATAAGCGGTGGCTTTTTCGGTGTTGTTGAACATGTAATGTACCGTGCCGATCCTGTTGATGGCCTCTGCCTGGAGACGCTCGTTTTGCAGGCTGTCGGCGATGTTTTTTGCTTTCAGGGCCAGCTCCATGCTGGTGAGCAGGGAAGAGCGCAGATAATACCTTGACAACTCGGAGAGGATGTATACTTTTTCCGAGTCACTGACCGTCCGTAACCTGGTGTACAGGCTGTCTGCGTATGGATTCTGAGCCAATACAGGCATCAACCCGGCAGCCAGCAGGATCCACAACAACAGCGCTCTTCTTTTTTTCTTCATATACCGGGCGGGATACAGTAATTATTTTTTATATACGCAAAAAAGTTAAAAGTGTTCGGTGTCCCTGGTGATTATTTGATCACTTTGCTGGTCACGCTTCCCCTGTAGAGTTGGGTGATGAGAACATCTCCTGCTTTTACCTGATCACTTTTTCTGATCGCTTTTCCCTCCAGGCGGGTGATGGAGTATCCTCTTTTCAGGATATTCCCGGGGTCGAGATGTACCAGGCTTTGTCTGAAGAGTTCCAGCTGATGCTGATGGCGTGTGATCATCTTATTGCTGCCGTTCCGCACCCTCAGGCTGAATGTGGCCAGCTCCTGGCTGCGACGGGAGAGGAGCATGTCTGTTCCTTTCCGGGTGGCGAGAGTCCGTTGATACAATCTGTTCCTTTCCTGTTCCAGCAGCGTTTTGGTCTGATAGACGGTCCTCCGGAGGATCCCGTCCATTTTTCTCTGCTGTTCTGTCAGCAGAGAGCGTACGGTCTCTTTCAGCTGCCATCCCTGTTCTTTCAGTCGCTGACGGTGGGCGGTGAGGGTCTCTTTGCTTTGCAGGCTGATCCCTGCAGCCAGGGAGAGCAGTTTTTCTTCATACGAGGAGATCCTGTCCAGGATAAACTCTGCCACGGCTGTGGGGGTTTTCAGGCCGGCGAAAGCCACCAGATCGGCCACGGTCTCATCTTTTTCGTGGCCGATGCCTGTGAGCACAGGCAGGGGGAACTGTGCGATGTGCTGGGCCAGCCGGTAGTTGTCAAAGCTGCTCAGGTCGGCCTGCGACCCGCCGCCGCGGATGATTGCAACCACGTCAAATGCTTTTTCACGGGTATAGATTTTTTCAAGGGCAGCGACAATGGTGTCCCCGGCATCCTTGCCCTGCATCATGGCAGGAAAAAGTTCGATCTCAAAATGGTAACGCGCCGGGTGGGTGAGCAGCTGATGGACAAAGTCCTGATACCCTGCTGCAGTTTCCGAAGAGATGATGGCTATACGCTGC
>CAZYQV010000252.1:0-2833 GCA_964649775.1 uncultured Rikenellaceae bacterium | reverse complement strand
AAGTTCAGGAGCGAGAGTGAAACCTACAAAAAGAGTGAACGGCAACACGATTACAAACTCATCGAGAAGTATGCCCAGACACTCCTGAAACTGATCGACAAGCTGATGCATTTCCGTAAATTCACCACCGGCCAGGCCGTGCTGAAGATACAGGAGACCGACCTGGTGCGTTTTGTCCGCAGCCAGGCCTCCATTTTCACCAGCTTGTCGGAAAAGAAAAAGATCGATTACCGTTTCGATTCTCATTACCAGAACATCCCGTTATGGTTCGACCCCGACCAGATGGAAGAGGTCATGACCAACCTGCTGTCGAACGCTTTCAAGTACACCCCCGAGGGAGGGAGGATCCGTGTAGCCACCGGCTATGCCGATGACCCGGACGTGCTCGACCACACCTCCCGTGAGACGGAACGTCCCGAAGATTTTGCCTATCTCCTGGTAGAGGATACGGGTCCCGGCATCCCGGAAGACAAACAGAAAAAAGTGTTTGATCGTTTTTACCAGATCGAGGATCCTCTGCACAGTGACAAAAGATCGGGGTTCGGCATCGGCCTTCACCTCACCCAGAGGATTGTGGAGATGCATAAAGGAAAGATCTTCGTCCACAGCATCCCCGGGAAAGGATCGCTGTTCATGGTCCTTCTGCGAAAGGGGAAAGATCATCTGAAAGAAGAGACCGAGATCCGGAACAAACAGTATGTTCCGGGCAATACCCTTCCTGTGGAGGAAGAAGAAGAGACACCTGCCATCCTTCATGAAGAGGAAAACGGCAACAATGTACTGGAGAAGCTTAGCCGCAACAAACTGCCGGAGATCCTGGTCATTGAAGACAACAAAGACCTGCGCAACTTCATCGTCAGGGGGCTGGAAGAAGAGTTCAATATGCTGGAGGCCGGCAACGGCGAGGAAGCGCTCAGGATCCTGGAGGAAACGGCTCCCGAGATCGTGATCTGCGACGTCCTCCTGCCGGGCAGGATGAACGGTTTTGACATCACCGAACATATCAAGAACGACCTCTCCACCAGCCACATCCCGGTGATCATGCTCACCGCCCTCAACAGCCAGGACCAGAAGATCCTGGGTCTGGAGAAAGGTGCGGACATTTACATCACCAAACCTTTTGCCTTCCGTGAGCTGAAAGCCCACATCAAGAGTCTCATCCAGCTGCGGGAGTCACTGAAAGAGAAATTCAGGGACTATGCCTTCTGGGCCGAACGCGAGCTGGAGATCAGCAACAACGACGAGACCTTCATCCAGCGGCTGATCCGCATTGTCGAAACCAATATGTCCGATCCCGCTTTCGATGTCAATGCGCTCAGTGAAGCGGTCAATATGAGCCAGACACGTCTCTACCGCAAACTGAAATCCCTTACGGGCATGACCATCAAAGAGTTCATCCAGGGACTGCGTATCCGCAGGGCAGCAGCCCTCCTGCTCTCCCGGGAAGACAAAAACATCTCGGAGATCGCATACGAGATCGGTTTCAACGATCCCAACTACTTCGGAAAGGTCTTCAAATCAGTGTATGGGATGTCCCCTTCGGAATATATCCGCAAAAACAGCAGATAACAAAAAATTCCCTGTTTTAGCAAAATAACTACTCATCGATGTCAGGAATCCTCCTTAAGGGTTGCAAAATATTCCTGCTTATTTTTGCAGGAAAACATAAAATTTGCAAAAAGGTAAAAAAAAGAAGAACCCCATGGGCTGGAACCTGCATAACAAAATCTACAACAAAGGGAGGACCGGGCTGGCAACCCTGTTGATCCTGTTTATTATCTCCTTGCTGATTCTGATCCTGATCCTGGTCGTTCCATGACCTTCTCCCGACGGCGGCGATATGGTATCAAAATGATTACCTTTGCCCTTTCTATCACCGACATTTTTTGATGAACAGAATTTTTACATTTGTCACATTTCTTTTTCTTTTTCTCCGGGGGGTCACGGGTCAGCCTGCCACCGATCACTGGGAGACGGTCTTTTACGCAGACACTTTGTTCCGTTATGCCACGAGCAATGATGGGGAGCCGCCTGCCGGCTGGAGGGAACCTTCTTTTGACGACCACACCTGGGCAGAAGGTCACGGGGGCATCGGTTACGGTGACAACGATGACCGCACGGTCATTGCCAAATGCAATGCTTTGTACTATCGCACCACGTTCGTCATCCATGACACTTCGGTGATCACGGCAGCGGCTTTGGACATCGACTATGACGATGCCTTTGTGGCCTACCTGAACGGGACCGAGATCGCCCGTTCGCCGGGTCTTTCTTCCCCCTATCCCGCCTGGGATGAGATCTCCACATACAACCACGAAGCCCACATGTATTCAGGAGGCAGACCGGAGCAGTTTTTTGTCGATAAAGAAAAGCTGCGGGCGACCATGAACAACGGTATCAATGTGCTGGCTGTGGAGATCCATAACAGCTCCCCCACCTCCTCCGACATGTCCTCTCTTACCTGGTTCTCGGCAGGCATTTCGGTGAGCGACCGTTCTTATCTCCCCGTCCCTTCCTGGTTCACCGAACCCTGGTTCTACCAGGGCTCCACCCTGCCGGTGATCAAGATCAACACCTACGGACAGGCCATCCCCGATGAGCCCAAGATCGATGCCTGGATGGAGATCATCGACAACGGACCCGGGAAATTCAACAGCATCCACGACTCCGGCAATGTCTATACCGGGCACATCGGCATCGAGATCCGGGGGGCCTCCTCGTCCCATTACCCCCAGAAACCCTACAGTCTGGAGACCCGCGACTCGCTGGGCGACAACCTCAACGTCCCCCTCTTCGGCATGCCGGCCGAGAACGACTGGCTCCTCATCTCCCA
>CAZYQV010000251.1:0-2798 GCA_964649775.1 uncultured Rikenellaceae bacterium | reverse complement strand
TTGAAGTAGGGGGCCACGTCCTGACGGATCAGTTCCATGGCATTGTCCACCGAGAAAAGGGACTCGTCAGCCATCACGGGGATCGCGGTGTTGTGACTGACATATTTCATTCCGTCGAGATCATGGGCTCTGCACGGCTGCTCACAGAACTCTATGTTGAAGTCGACGTAGGAATCCAGATTCCTCTTTGCGGTCATGCGGTCCCATCCCTGGTTGGCGTCGATCCTCAGGGCTGCCTCTTCTCCCACAGCATCTCTGATATTTTTCAGTCGCATATAATCATCTTTTGCATTAAGCCCCAGCTTCACCTTGATCATATTAAACCCCATATTTTTAATGGCCAGGGCTTTTTCTGCAGCTTCTTCCGGCGTGAATATGCCGACGGTCATGTCTGTTTCCATCTTCCTTTTCTCTCCTCCCAGAAAAGCATACAACGGCAGCCCGGCAACCTTGGCGGCGATATCATACAGGGCCATGTCGATGGCGCTCTTCAGGGTGGTGTTGTGGGGCAGGTGGGCATCCATCAGTCGAACGATCGCATCGATGGCCAGCGGGTTCCTGCCGGTCAGCAGAGGCCTGATCTCCTTTGCCGCCGCAAAGGTGATCTCCTGCGTTTCTCCCACCAGCGCATGAAAGGGGGCACCCTCGCCCCAGCCGTCTATCCCCTCATTCGTCTCGATCTTGATCAGCACATTGTTCGCCTCCGTAATACTCATGGTGGCGATCTGAAAGATGTCTCTCAGAGGAATATCGAACCGGTAGATCCTGATACCGGTTATTTTCAGGTTTGGGTGATGATCAGTGTCCATGTGCATAAGAATTTATTGTGAAAAATAGAAGGATCCTGCGTAAGGTCCCGGAAAAAAAGTAATGAATGTTTGACTTAAAGAAAATATAAAGAACATCCCTTCACAGGTGGAAAGTACGAATAATAATCTAAAGAAACAATCAAAGAGCACTGCTGCTATTCAGAAGAAAGTGAACTGATAAATGTCCGCTGCCTGGACCGTAGCAAACATTTGCCGGAGAGAACAGGAACCTGTATCCTGCAAGGTTTCATTTCAGGATATGTTTGTTATCTTTAATCCTAAATGTATTCTGATATCATTTATATTTTTCCCTCTTTGCAAATTTTTAATAACCATTATCATGAATTATCCGTTATTGCCTCTTAAAAAGTTTATTACACCTTTTCTGGCCCTTCTGATCCTTTTCTTTTTGAGCATAGCCTCTTTTGGCCAGGAGGTTTCCTTACAGCAGATGAAACAGTTGAAATTCCGCCATATCGGTCCGGTGGGGAACCGGATCATCTCGGTGGCAGGTATTCCCGGCGATCCGATGGTCTATTATGCAGGGGCTGCCTCGGGAGGTATCTGGAAGACGACCGACGGCGGTCTGAACTGGCGTCCTGTTTTTGATGACAAGCCGGTGCATGCCATTGGTGCCCTGGCGGTGGCTCCTTCGGATCCGCAGGTGGTATATGCCGGCACGGGCGAGCCTTATATACGCTCCAACATATCCATTGGCGACGGGGTATGGCGCTCCACGGACGGTGGTGCCACCTGGCAGCATGTGGGTCTGGACCATACCGGACGCATCAGCCGCATCATCATCCACCCCAAAGACCCGGATATCGTCTGGGTGGCAGCCGTGGGACACTGCTACGCCCCCCAGAAAGAACGGGGTATCTATAAAACCACGGACGGGGGCAAGACCTGGAAGCAGGTGCTGTTCGTGGATGAGAACACTGGAGCTTCCGACATCGTGATGGACCCGGAGAACCCGCGGATCCTTTTTGCGGGGATGTGGCAGATTTCGCTCAAGACCTGGAACCGCACCAGCGGGGGGCCGGGCAGCGGGCTCTACATGTCGAAAGACGGCGGGGAGACCTGGAAGAAACTGACCGGCCACGGCCTGCCGGCACCGCCGCTGGGCAAGATAGCCCTGGCCATGACGCCGGCCCGCCCTGAGCGGGTATATGCCCTCATCGAGACGGGCGACGGCGTGCCTTATGAGGGCAAGAAGACCAGCAGCGGTGAGCTGTGGCGTTCCGACAACCTGGGGAAGACATGGAAGCTGATCAACTCCGACCGCGACCTGGGCGGCCGCCAGGCCTACTATACCCGCTGTGCTGCCTCACCCGACAACCCCAACGAGGTATACTTCATCTCCAATAACTTCCTTACCAGCACCGACGGGGGTGTCACGGCCAAGACCGGCCCTTTCGGCACACAGCCCAACTGGGACCATCATGAGATGTGGATCGACCCCAAGGATGGCAACCGTATGGTCGTCGTGGGCGACGGCGGGCTCTCCATCTCCCGCAACAGGGGCCGGTCGTGGTTCCGTGTACAGCTGCCCGTAGCCCAGCTGTACCATGTGACCACCGACAATGCGATCCCGTACAATGTCCTGACCAACCGCCAGGACGGCCCCTCCCTGAAAGCTCCCAGCCGCACACGCATCGCCGGGCTGTACGGCAAGGCAGGCATCACCACGGGCATGTGGCATACGGTGGGCGGTGGCGAGAGCGGCTTTGCCACGCCCGATCCCGAAGACCCCGACATTATCTGGTCCAGCACCTCCGGCCTGGGGCCCGTGGGAGGTATCGTCGTGCGGTATAACGAGAAAAGCAAACAGTTCCGCCATGTGGAGGTGTGGCCCTACCTGGGCATGGGACACCCGGCCAAAGACCTGCGATACCGTTTCCAGTGGACTTTCCCCCTGCTGATATCACCGCACGACCACAATACGGTGTATGTGGGCAGCCAGTACCTGCTGCGCACCACTGATGGGGG
>CAZYQV010000250.1:0-3687 GCA_964649775.1 uncultured Rikenellaceae bacterium | reverse complement strand
ATGCCGTAATTGGTCAGGATATGCATGTCGAACTTGATGTTCTGCCCCACCTTGAGGATCTTCCCGTCCTCAAAAACATCCCGGAAGAGTTCCAGATATTTTCCGGTCGTTTTCCTGTCGGCAGGGAGGAACACATAATATCCCTCGTGTGCTTTCCAGGAGAAAGAGATGCCCACCGCCTCGGCATCGAGGAAGTTGAGGCCGGTGGTCTCCGTGTCGAAGGCAAAGGCTTTCTGCTTTGCCAGCTCCGTCACCAGCTTTTTCATCTCCTCCTCCGACTCTATCAGCCTGTAGTGATGCTCCACGCTGGTGATGGTTCCGCGGTCGTCGCCGGGAGAGGCGGCCTGCTGTGGCGGCGGCTGGTCGAAAAGGTTGCCCTGCACCGGCGCCGCCTCCTTTTTCTGCTCCGGCGCACCGCCGGGGAGGACCCGCTGCAGAAGGGTTTTGAACTCCAGCTCCCGGAACAGACTGCGTATCTTCTCTTCGTCCAGGGCCGTATGGCGGAAAAGCTCCTCATCGAACGTCACCGGCACATCGGTACGGATGGTCACCAGGTCGCGGGAGAGGTAGATCCGGTCTTTGTATTGCTCCAGGGTCTCACGCAGTTTTCCTTTGATCTTGTCAAGATTGTCATAGATCCCTTCCAGCGACCCGTACTCGTTGATCAGTTTCTTGGCCGTTTTCTCGCCTATCCCCGGGGCGCCGGGGATGTTGTCGGAAGCATCCCCCCAGAGGGCCAGCACGTCGATCACCTGTTGCGGCTCCCGTACCTGGAAATATTCCGGCAGCTGCGGCAGTCCGATCTTTTCGATCTCGTTCCTGCGGGTACGTGGTTTCAACATATAAGTATTCTCCCGCAGCAACTGCAGGTAATCTTTGTCGGGCGTTACCATGTAGGTACTATAACCTTTCTCTCCTGCCTGGCGCGAGAGGGTACCCACCACATCATCCGCCTCATAACCCGGCACCTCCAGCACGGGGATGTTGTACGCTTCGGCCAGTTGTTTGATATAGGGCACGGCGATCTTTATATCCTCCGGCGTCTGGTCGCGGTTGGCCTTGTATTCGGGATAGATCTCATGACGGAAGGTGGGGCGCGGCGGGTCGAAGACGATGGCTATGTGGGTAGGATGATAGGTCTTCAGCAGCTCCTCCAGCGTGGTGACAAAACCGAACACCGCGGAGGTGTTGATCCCGCCGGAGGTGATACGCGGGTTGCGGATAAAGGCGAAATAAGCCCGGAAGATGAGGGCGTAAGCATCGAGCAGATAGAGTTCTTTTTCCTTGTCTGTGGATCCTTCAGCCATCGGTCTGATCGTTGTCTTCCTTCAGCCATTCGGCATAGCTTGTCTCCGTCTCATAGAGGCGCAGGGCCACCAGCTCGGCCTGCGGCGGCAGGGCCTCCTGCAGGATCTCAGAGAAATAGAGCAACAGGTTCTCACTGGTGGGCTGGAAAGGGGTCAGCTCGTACTTCTCGAACATCTGCTCCACATGCCCCAGGAAGTCGTGCGGCGCACGGTCGCTCACCACGACAGAATGATCGAAACGGTCGACGATCTTCTCTTTGACGATCCTTTTCAGGTCACCAAAATCCATTACCATGCCGTACTTCACATCCCGCTCGTCAGCCACAGGCTCCCCGCGCACGGTTACGAACAGCTTGTACGAATGGCCGTGGATGTTGCGGCAGGCACCGTCATAGTTCCACAGCGCATGCGCCATCTCAAAATCGAATTTTTTGGTGATCCGTATCCTCGGCATCCGGAAGGGTTTTACTTTCCCGTAAAGATAACCAAAAATCGGTTATGCGTTGAGGTCTCTTTCCGCTCCCTTCAAGCTTCGAGCATCGAGCATCGAGCATCAACCTTCCCTACACGTTCTTCCTCAGACACCCGAGGATCTGCCCGATGTTCTTGTACTTCAGAAAATAGTATGTGTTCTTGCCTTCCCGCCGGGAAGTGAGGATCCCCTTGTCTTTCAGGATCCCTAGGTGATGCGAGGTGGTAGACTGTTCCAGTCCCAGCAGGTTGTGGATCTGCGTTACTGTCATTTTCTCCCCTCCCTCAAGATATTCCAGGATGGCGATACGCATGGGATGGGCAATAGCCTTGAGTATATTGGCTGATCTTTCCAGCTGTTCCTCGGTCATGATGTCTCTTTCCATATTTTCCCGGTTTTTCTTACACAAATATATAAATATGTAAATATACCGTATCTGTTTTTCCTCAGATTTTCCTGCAGAAAGAATATGTTACGGGACATGTTCTTCCGGAGCATGACTGTTCCGGAAGAAAAGATTTTCCTGCTTCGTGCCCGGACAACCGTTCAAACACCTGCATGGGTCAGCCGGAAATCGGCCAAAAGCTCACGGAATAGTTCTGTGAGCGCTGTTTCGCTGATCTCCAGGGGCTCATCTTCCGAAATGGCCAGATATGGAATATCACTGTTGGCATACAACAACACTATTCCGTCCCGTATGTGCTGTATGGTAAAACTGACAAAGCCATTGGTATATATTCCCGGGATCAGTTTTCCTTCGGGCAGGCCCACTTTGCTCTTCAGGTGTTTCTCAAGATCTTTCATCAATAGTCTCCTTTCTGTTTGATCCTCAACAATATGCAGGATCGTTTTTTTACAACTACGTAGCTAACTACGTAGTTAGCTACGTAGTTGTGTTTATTTATATAAATATATATTTATTGCTGTTTTACTGTATGTTATAAAGTTATTTCAATATAATATTTATTCACTACTTTTTGCAAAGTAGTTATAAACTTTTTTTGCTTTGGCACGGCCGGCAACGGCAGCGATCTCATCCTCAGTACATTTACGGAGGGCTACCACAGAACCGAATGTGCGCAACAGGATCTCGGCTGTCTTTGCCCCGATGCCGGGGATCTGTTCCAGTTCGCTGCCGGTAAGGGCTTTGTTCCTTTTCTTCCGGTGGAAGGTGATCCCGAAGCGATGGGCTTCGTCGCGCAGGTGGCGTATCAGCCGGAGGGTCTCGGAGTTTTTGTCCAGATAAAGGGGTACGGGATCGTGGGGAAAATAGATCTCCTCAAGCCTTTTGGCGATGCCTACCAGGGCGACGCGGTCGTCAATCCCCAGTTTCTTCAGGCTCCGCAGGGCAGCGTTCAGCTGTCCTTTGCCACCGTCGATCACCACCAGCTGCGGCAGGGAGGCTCCCTCCTCCAGCAGACGCCGGTAGCGGCGGTATACGATCTCCTCCATCGAGGCATAGTCGTCGGGGCCGGTCACCGTTTTTACATTGAAATGCCGGTAGTCTTTCTTGCTGGGACGACCGTCGCGGAAGACCACACACGAAGCAACGGGAGTGGTACCCTGCAGGTTGGAGTTGTCGAAACATTCGATGTGGCGGGGAGCCTCCTCCAGGTGCAGGTCTTTCCGCACCCGTCCGAGCAGCTGTTCATTGCTGTATTTCTTCACATACCGCTCTTTTCTTTTCTCCATCTCGAGACGGTAATATTTTGCGTTCCGCTCCGACATCTCCAGCAACTTCTTCCGGTCGCCCCGCTGCGGGACGGTCCAGCGGGTGCCCCCCACCTCTATGGCCGGCCGGAAAGGCACGATGGTCTCGCGGGCAGTGCTGCCGAAGCGCTGCCGCAGATCGCTCACCACCAGCGGCAGGATCTCCTCACGGCTCTCCCCCAGCACCTTCTTCACCTC
>CAZYQV010000249.1:0-10696 GCA_964649775.1 uncultured Rikenellaceae bacterium | reverse complement strand
AGCGTAGCGAAGATCCCTGCCTACCGGCAGGCAGGCCGGTTTACCGGGGCTTGATGCTCGAACTTTTAGGAACTAAAAACTTTAGGCATTTAAAACTTTCAACTTATAACTAAATATACCTATTTAAATACCTATTTAACTACCTATTTTAATACCTATTTAAATAGGTATATCTAAAGTATCAACAAACTTTATTTCAATGATTAACAAAGAGAACACAACCAGACATTCAACGCCGGCACTCCTGCTGTTCCTCGCCCTGGTGCTCCTCTTTTCCGGCTGCCGGCGGCAGGAGAATGTCACCTACTACTCCCTCGAAGAGATCCTGTCTGTCCTGCATGACGAACATTCGCCCAAAGTGCTGGTCACGGCCCACCGGGCACGGCATACCACATATCCAGAGAACTCTCTGGCAGCCATCCGTCACTCCATCGAGGGGGGTGTAGACATCATCGAGATCGACGTGCGCACCACGAAAGACGGTCGCATGGTGCTGATGCACGACAGCGACATAGAGCGCACCACCGGCGGTCACGGCAAAGTGAAGGAGATGACCTGGGCGGAGCTGCAGCGCTACCGGCTGAAAGGCGGTGGCGACACCTGCCGCATCCCCCTGCTGGAGGAGGCCCTGCGGCTGGCACGCGGCAGGATCATGGTCGATCTCGACATGAAAGGGGTCCGGGTGAAGCCGCTGGTGGCGATGGTCAAAAAGACCGGCACGGAAAAACAGGTGCTTTTCTTTGACTCCGACTTCGGGGTGCTCGACAGTGTGTTGCTGCTCGACTCCACGCTGCTGATCATGCCGCGTGCCCACGACACCACCGAACTGCGGCAGATCATCGAGCGGTATGACGCTCCGGTGATCCACATCGACGACAGCTTCTTCACCCCCGGCGTGGTAGCCGCCATCAGGCATGACGGCGCCCGCGTATGGATCAACGCCCTCGGCAAGCCCGACATACTGGCTGTCGCCGGCGTGAGGAAAGGCTATGACAAGCTGGTCCGGGGAGGGGCCGGCATCATCCAGACCGACCATCCCCTTCTGCTGAATGATTACCTCACGAAAAATGGCCTCCGGTAAAGAGATATTGATTAAATTTAGAAGCTAAGAACCAACCGCATCAGCCCTATGAAAAAGACATCTTACGCATTGATATTCTTTCTATTGTGTCTTGCCCCCGCAGCAGCTCAGCAGAAAACGGTCGTCCAGCCCCCCGACCCGCAGCCGGTCGTGGAGATGCTGAAGTGGAACATGCACGTAGGCGACCTTTCTTTGAAAGAGGTATTTTCCCGGAGCCCGTCACTCTGGCAGCGTGCACCGCTGGGCCTGCGCTGGTGGGAGAAAGGCCAGGTGCGCTGGTTCAAGCAGCAGTTCACCGTTCCTCCGGCGATGGCCGGCCGAGACATTATCTTCCGTGCTGCTACCACGGCGCGGGGTCTGCAGGTATATGTGAACGGCCGGGAGATCATCCGCACTGCCGGATCCGAAGCAAAAGGGGTGGTGGTAAGGTCTGCCGTCGCCGGAAAAAAATATATTGTGGCCGTGAGGACACAAAACGACGACTACAGCTGCCGTTTCTATCAGGCCGATATGGTGGGCATGCCGGCCGGCTATGGCGACCTTATGGAGACACTGCAGCGGTATGCCGCGCTCTCCCCCGGCAACGGCCTGGCCGTCACCCGCTGGAAGTGGAAGAAAAACGCCCCAGACAAGGCGGCACAGCCCTCTTTCAGCGACGCCTCCTGGGAGACGACCACCACCGGCACAAGCTGGCCCGGCGAGGAGGAGCATGCCTGGTACCGCACCACGCTGACCTTGCCGGAGACGATCGACGGCTTCCCCGTCGGGGGCGCCACACTCCTCCTGCAGGCCAACGGCAACGATAAATGCGAGATATGGGTCGACGGTATGGCCGCCACCCCCCGCCAGGGAGAGTGCAGCACGGTGCTTACTACCGACGCCCGCCCCGGACAGCAGTTCTTCGTCGCCATACGGGTGCAGAACAGCCGCGGCAGCGGCGCCCTGCGCTACGCACGCCTCATCACGGAGAAAGAGCTGCAGGTAAAAGCCGACCTCGAGAAACTGCTGCACCGTCTCGGTCGTCTCGACCGCTGTTTCCGCATGAACCCCGTGCCGCAGACCGCACAGATCGTCGACCTGAACAGGATCCTCACAAAATACCTCGACGAGAGCATCTCCATGGACACACGCGTGCGGGAGCTGAACCTCTTCCTTGCCGGACCGGAAAAAACCTGTGCCCGCACACCGGTCTTCGTCGTGCCTCCCTACCTGCAGGATGCCGAAGAGGACGGCATCACCATCATGTGGGAGACGGCCTACCCCTCCTACGGCAAGGTGATCTACGGCGAAGGGACGTCCCTCACCGACACCCTCGTCGAGCTGCCCGAGCCGGCCACCCTGCACGAGGTGACCCTGCCGGGGCTGAAAAAAAACACCCAATACACCTATAAAGTTGTTACGGGGGACCTGTCCAGTCCGCTGCATACCTTCCACACCAAAAAGAACCGGGAGGACCCTGTCCGGTTCATCGTCTACGGCGACAGCCGCACCCTCAGCAAGATACATGAGCGCATCGTACGTCACATGGTGCCTGAGAAACCCGACTTCGTCGCCAACGTGGGCGACGTGGTGAGCCGCGGCTCCCGTCTCGACGAGTGGATCGACGAACATTTCTATCCCATCCGTTCCCTCAGCGGCGACGTGCCTTTCTACATCTCCATCGGCAACCACGAATACGGAGGGTTTGAGGACCACGTGCCTCCCTATGAACGGCGTGTGCACAACCCCCTCAACAGCACGGGCAGCACCGAGTATTACTACTCTTTCGACTACGGCAATGCTCACTTCATCTTCCTCGACCCCAACGAGTACGAGTTTCCCGACGGCGACGGCATCCTCCCCGGCAGCCAGCAATACAAATGGTTCGTCCACGACCTGCAGGAGGCCAGAAAGAAGAGCGAATGGATCTTCGTCTTCATGCACCATCCGCCATACTCGGAGTGCTGGTCGGGCGGCTATTACGACGGCGAGCCCCCTCTGCGGAAATACATCGTCCCCCTCATGGAGGAGGCCGGCGTCGACATCGTCTTCTCGGGCCACACCCACGACTATGAGCGGGGCCTGCCTCATCCCCCCTACGACCCGGAGACCGGCAAGGGCAACAACGCCGTATACATCATCACCGGCGGCGGCGGCGCCAGCCTCGACAACCACAAGTACCGCGACTGGCCGCAGATCGACCTGCCCGGCCATCCGGCCGACCCCCACAGCAATGAATATGACGGAGGGAAATACTACGAGTTCCACTACACCGTCATCGATATCGACGGAAAGCACCTCTCTTTTAAGGCGATAAAGATCAATGCCGACGGGACTTACGGGGGCGTGCTGGATCAGTTTGAGCTGGATCATAAGCAATGATAGAATGATAGAATGATAGAATGAGTGAAAAGGATAAAAGGAGAAGAAGTATGAAAAACAGAATTTTAAGAACCGGTATCCTGTTTGCCGGGATATTGGCGGCGACGACGCTCTTCGGGCAGTCGTATCAGGACAAGCCTTACCTCCAGGACTATGCCGAGAAGTATGCTTTTGCCGACCGCAACCTTCCGCGGTGGAAGCTGCAGCAGACGGCCACCGACCGCAACAAACGCATACAGGTGCTCTCGAGCAAATACCTCCTCAAGCCGGGGGATAAGTACCTGGTGAAGGATGATCTGTACCGTTTTATGAACGATATGGAGATCCGTTCCCTCGGCCTCTACCGCGATCAGTTCATCTACCTCACCCCGGAAGCCCTCTTCAGCAATGCCTGGGCCGGCAGACTGTGGGTGGAGCACGACATGCCGGATGCTTCCGCTTTCAGCATGGGAAAAGATTTTGATTTCCTCCTGGCCGGCGACGGTAAGATCGAATATTATGCCGGCGGCAGGAAAGTGTGGGAAAAGGCCTCCGGCGAGCTGGCTCCGGAGGAGATGCTCTGGGATGACAAGCAGGGGCATTTCCTGATCCTCGCCGGCGGCAACCTCTACGCCTTCGACCCTGCCGGGAAAAAGATGAAGAAGGTATACAGCCGTGACGGTCTTACCGCCATGGCCCTGTCGGACGACCGGATCGTCCTGGGCAGCCGCGACGGTTATCTCTCCGTCGACCCTGTCTCTTTCAAAGAGAAAGAGCCGCTCAACAGCCGGCTCCCCTGGCCGGAGATCACCTGCGTGGAGAATATCCACGGGCGTCTCTGGTTCGGCTCCACCCGCGGCGCCTATGCCCTGCGTGACGACGGCAGGTACGACTACTACGCCTCGCGGCGCTGGCTCGTCGACGACCATGTCGTCGACCTGGCGGCGGGCCCCGGCCACAGCGTGCTGGTGCTCACCCGGCGGGGGCTGAGCCGCATCGTCTACCGGCCCATGACGCTGGCCGGCAAGGCCGCGTACTTTGAATATGTACAGCGTCTGCGGCACATACGCTACGGCTTCCAGGCACGCACCAACCTGCGCATCCCCGGCGACCTGAGCACCGCCTACATGGTCGACTCCGACAACGACGGGCTCTGGACCTCCATGTACCTGGGCGGCGAGCTCTACCGCTATGCCGTGACCAAATCGGACGAGGCGCTGAAGAACGCCTATGAGGCCTTCGAGGCCATGGAAAGACTCACCGGGATCAGCGGCATCCCCGGCTTCCCCGCCCGCACCTACGAACGCGACGGATACCAGTCGAGCGACAACATCCCCGGCATCCCGGAAGACCAGAAGATATGGCGTCTCACGCCCGACGGCCGCTGGCGCTGGAAATCCACCACCAGCAGCGACGAGTCGTGCGGCCACTTCTTCGTCTATGCCCTCTTCGCCGACATCGTCCCCGACACGGCCTGGAGAAACCGCGCCATACACCAGATAAAGATAGAGATGGACCACATCATCGACCACGACTGGTACCTGGTCACCTGGAACGGCCGGCCCACCCAGTGGGGCCGCTGGAACCCAGAATATGTCAACAGCTTCCCCGTCAATGTGGGCGACCGCCGCCTCAACTCCACACTCATCATCGCCTTCCTGCAGACCGCCTACCACTTCACCGGCGACGAGAAATATAAGGAGAAAGCCTATGAGCTGATGGACCAATACGGCTACCTGGAGAACATCCTGCGGCCGGCCTCGACCATCGGCTATGTGGAAGGACAACCCCTCAGCGACGGCTGGAACCACTCCGACGACGAGATGTATTTCCTCACCGCCCGCGCCCTCGTAAAATATGCTTTCACCGACGAGCTGAAGAAGAAGTTCTTCGAGACCGTCAAAAGCCACTGGGAGATAGAGAAACCGGAGAAGAACCCCCTCTGGAACTTCATCTATGCCCAGGTGGGGGGCAAGGACTACGACCGCGAGAGCGCCGTATGGTGGCTCAAAGAGTTCCCCCTCGACCTGGTGGCCTGGAACGTGGACAACACCTGGCGCAAGGATATCACCGTGTTACCGCCCAACTTCATGCGGCGCGAGTCGGAGGAGATCCTGCCGCCCGACGAGTGCCCCCTGCACCTGCACAACAGCGCCTACGACATCAAAGGCGGCGAAGGGGGACGTCGCGAATATCCGCCGTATATATACACCTTCCCCTACTGGCTGGGACGGTATGTGGGAGCCATCAGTGCACCGGAGAAGTGAAATTCCAATAATCAAATTCAAAATAACAAACAGATATTTTATGAGTGTTCATCATTAGGAGATCCCACCGGAATATTCTGTTTGGATATTGAATATTGAGATTTGAATATTGTTTGGATTTTGGATTTTGGAATTTGAGATCTGGTATTTCGACCGAAACTAAAAATAGTGATTTTAGCATGATAAAAAAGACCTTTCTTTTAATTGCTTTTGTCTTTTCATTCTCTCCCCTGTTCCTCCGGGCCCAGTCCCTTCCCGTCTTCGATCTCCGGTCGGGGGTCTTCATCACCGACTGGCTGGTCTGCGGACCTTTTGCTGCCCATGGCAACGCCTCCATCTACACCGACTACCTCACTGCCGCAGGGGGTGAGACGGCGGTGGTGCCGGCGGCAGGCAGGCGTGTGAGCAGCGACGATGCTCCCGGCGGTGCGGCGGTCTGGCGCCTCGCCACGGCCGGCGGTGACGGTCGTCTCGACCTGCGGCGTCTGCTCACCCCCAACCAGGACGACGTGGCCTATGCGGCCGTGACCGTCCGCTGTGACCACAGGACGCCGGCCCTCCTGCTGCTGGGCAGCAACGATATGGCAGCCGTATGGCTCAACGGGCAAAGGGTGTGGGTATACCCCGACCCGCGGGCGTCGGGCCCCGACGCCGACCGTGTGGCCGTCACCCTCGGGAAGGGCGACAACCTGCTGCTGGTCAAGGTGCAGAACGTGGGTGGCGGCTGGTGGCTGTATGCCCGTTTTGCGGAGCTCCACCCTCTCGACAGCAATATCTTCACCACGGCGCCGCAGGCCGGCACCGTGCCCATGCGTCTCTCCGACGGCACCCTCGCGGATATCTTCTCCGTGATGCTCTACAATATCTCGGTCCGTCCTGCCGGGCCGGTGACGATGCGTCTCGACGACGACGAGACCGTCATCGCGCGGCAGACGACGCTGGCGCCGGGGGCGCTGGCCTGGCTGCGCGGCACCGTGGCCATGCCGCGCGACACCACGGCAGGCACCTCACCCCACACCCTCGTCCTGCAGAGCCCCGGCGGCCGCCGCTCCTTCCCCCTCACCGTGGAGCGTCTGCCCCTGGCCGACGGCGTCACCCGTTTTGTGCAGGGCTTCCATGTAGACCCTGTCTGGCGCGACAGCCAGTCGGGATACCAGGCCCTCTCTTTCTCCAACCTCCGTCAGTTCCTGCGCGCCGCACAGGGCGACAGCGGCTTCGCCTTCGTCGTCAGCGAGATACCTTACCTGAAGCCTTACTACGACAGCCACCCCGCCGACAGAGCTCTCCTGCGCCGCCTCACAGGTGAGGGACGTGTGGAGACCTGCGGCAGCTACAACCAGCCCAACGAGACCACCGTCGCCGGCGAGGCCCTCATACGCAACATCCTCTACGGCCGTCTCTTCCACGAGAACGTCCTGCACGACAGCCCCCGTGTCTACCAGCCGTGGGATGTCTTCGGTCATATCCTCCAGCTGCCGCAGATCCTGGCCGCCACGGAGTTCACCGGCGCCGTCTGGACCCGCTCCAACTACCGCTCGCCGTCGGTGCGTGTGCCGGGCCTCCCCGACCTCTACTTCGCCCAGGCCCCCGACGGCACGACGCTGCCCGTGCGCAAGGTCGACTACGGCTTCCCCAACGCCGGCGGCACCGCCGGCGAGGCCGAGACGGAGACACGCCGCCGCATAGCCGAAGATATGCACGAACAGCAGCGCCAGATCCCCGGCATACGCAACGACTTACGCCTCAACGCCACCGACGAGAAAGCCCCCACCCTCTGGATGGTGGGACGGTCACAGGTGTTCGGCACCTTCGTGCCCACGGTCACCCTCGACGCCGACGGCGCGGAGAAATATTTCCGGGACATACAGAGACAATACCGGCAGGACCATCTCGCCATACCCACCGTCACACGCGACGTGTCGCAATACAACGAAGGGTGTGAGCTGTCGCGGCAGGACCTGAAGAGCGGCAACCGTCTGGGGGAGAACACCCTCCTCACGGCCGAGAAGTTCTCCGTCGTGGCCGGCATCCTGGGCATGCCCTACCCTGCCGAAGCCCTCGACGCCGCCTGGCGGCAGCTCCTCTACGGCCAGCACCACGACGGCATCACCGGCTGTGGCGCCGACGAGCCCTACCTCGACCTGGTGCTGGGATACCACCAGGCCCTCGCCCTGGCCGACAGCAGCCTCGCGGCTGCCCTGCGTTACCTGGAGAAGAAGATCGACACCCGCCATGCCAACGCCGGGGCCGTGCCGGTGACCGTCTTCAACCCCCTCAACTGGTCACGCCACGGCGTGGTGACCGTCACCGTGCACTTCGACCGCCCCCTGCGGGGCTTCCGCCTCGTGGACGACCGCGGCAGGAAGGTGCCCGTACAGCGCGACCACCTCGAAAGAAAAGGCAGGGCGGTGCGTGCCGCCACCATCACCTTCGTGGCCGACACCGTGCCTTCGCTGGGCTACCGCACCTGGTGGGTGGTGCCCGACAAGACCCTGCCGCCGCCGGCACGCGAGGTGCCGGCA
Organism: uncultured Rikenellaceae bacterium; assembly: GCA_964649775.1. Lineage (GTDB taxonomy): Bacteria > Bacteroidota > Bacteroidia > Bacteroidales > VadinHA17 > DRPN01. The sequence continues at coordinate 2,486 of CAZYQV010000249.1, read as the reverse complement.
GAACGTTACCGCATCGAGAACGAATACTTCCGCATCACCGCCGACGCTGATGCCGGCGGCGCCCTCACCTCCGTATGGGACAAACGCCACCTGAAAGAGTACCTCTCCACAGAGAAAAGCGCCCTGGGCAACGAGCTGCTCCTGCTGAAAGAAGGTCCCGGCTTCGAGCCGGCATGGAGGTTCCTCACCACCGGGAAAAAATTCTTCTCCTCCGACTACCCCGCCACGATACATCTCTACCGCTCTCCCGTCTGTGAGCGTATGGTCATCACCGGCGAGATGCCCCGCATGGCAAAAAGGGTGCAGGAGGTGATCCTCTGGAAAGGCATCGACCGCATCGACTTCCGCACCCGCCTGACGGACTACCGCGGCGAGGAGGGGAAGAACATCCCCGAGAACGACACCACCTCCCTGCGCGACGACCGCGACCTCTTCGTCGTCACCTTCCCTCCCAACCTGAAGGGCGATGTGCCGGTGCTGGAGGACCGTTTCACCACGAAGGTATATTTCCGGGGCCGGGAGCCTTTCTCTTACTCCAGCACCGCCACCGCGTGGACCACCCACCACTCTATGAACAGCTGTTACCAGTGGCTCGACCAGAGCTGGTCGGTGAAGATCAGCTTCGGCGGGCGCTACAGCGTGGCCCCGGGGCCGGCGGAGGTCGTCACGCCGCGCGACACGCTGCTGCGCCGCGCCGGCTACCGTCTGCAGCAGGCCCTGGCACAACGCGGCATCCCCGCCACCCCCGCCGGCCCCGGCGTGCAGCGCAGCTATGACATACAGTACCGCCGTTTCAGCTTCTCCGCCGGTCCTCTCGGCGGCAACAGCTACAACGACAGCCTCATGCAGCGTCTGCGCGAGGCCGACCGCCGCGCCATACGCCGTCAGCTGCAACAACAGGGCTATGCCTACGCCTTCGTCTACGACAAAGGCCTCCCCGGCGCCTGGTTCGACTACCCCGTGCTGATGATCGTCGGCCGTGATGTGCGCACCACGCGCCTGGCCCTCGACAACGTGACGCGTCAGCTGCGGCGGGGCCGCGAGATACACCTGCCGCTGGAGGCTTACCTCGCCGGCGGCAAGGCGTGGGTGGAGGACTACGGCCTGGCCCTCCTCAACAGGGGCAACATCGCCGTGGGCACCGAGCCCGACGGCACCATGACGCTGGCCCTCATGCATACCATCCCCTGGCAGTCGCCGCTGCTCGACTGGACGCACGACTTCCCCGAGCGCAAGACACACCTCTACGAGTATGCCCTGCAGCCCCACAAGGGCAACTGGCAGGACGCCGCCACGGTATATGCCGGCTATGAGTACAACAACCCTCTCCGCGCCGTGCAGGGCACGCAGCACGGGGGAACGCTGCCGCCACGGCACGCCTTCCTGGAGACCGGCGGGCGCCGCGCCGTCGTCACGGCCCTGAAGGCCGTGAGCGCCGGCAGGGAGGCCTTCGCCGCCACGAAGAAGACAGCGCCGGCGGAGGGCATCGTCCTGCGCCTCTACGAGCCGGAGGGTCGCGAAGACACCGTCACGGTCACCACCGCCTTCCCCCTGCGGTCGCTGCAGCTGGTCAACATGATGGAGCGGCGGGGCACCGCGGCGGAGCATGCGGAGCACTCCTTCGCCATAGCCATGAAGCCTTACACCATCCATACCTGCCGTCTGACCACCGACGTGCAGCCCTCCACCGCAGGCGGCTACACCCCTGCCGGCGGTGCTCCCCTCTACTGCCGTTACTGGGAGCACAACGACGGCGCGGCGCCCGCCGGCTACCTGCCCGTCAACGTGCGGGTGACGGCCCCCGCCGCCTATGACCGCGAGGAGGGACGTAACAACATACGGCAGGTGACGGTGTGGGTCACCAACGACCTCACCGACACCGTGGCGGCAGGCACCGTCACCGTCACCACGCCGCCGGGGGTGCGTGCCGTGCCGGCAGCGTTCCCCTACCGTGTGGAGGCCAACAGCGAGAAGAGCTACCCCGTCACCCTCGTCCTTGAGGGAGAGATACCCCCCGGCTTCATACGGGCCGACATCATGTGGGAAGGGAGACAGTACTACGACGTGCTGCCCTTCCGCCTGCCGGCGAAGAGGTTCGGCCATGCCGACAGCCGCGACGACGGCCGTCCCCGCCTCCGGTGGAGCATAACGAGCGACAGCAGCCGCGTGACCGTCACCCTCACCAACCCCCTGCACCAGGCCGTCGACGGCGAGGTGGCCCTCGCCGGACCGGCAGAGACATGGGGCGACTGCCCCTCCGACAACGTCGCCCTCGTGGCGGTGGTGCCCTGGCGCCGGAGCTTCCACCTGGAGCCGGACGAGACACGCACGCTGACATTTGGCATCAGACAACTCCCCGGCAGAAAAGACCGTCACTACTGGCTGGCCGCCCGCCTCAGCTGGTACGGTTACCTGGAGTACAAGCCCGCGGTGGGGAAGCTGGGGATAGTTGAGAGATGAGTGGTGAGTGGTGAGTGATGAGTGAT
>CAZYQV010000248.1:0-2599 GCA_964649775.1 uncultured Rikenellaceae bacterium | reverse complement strand
AGATTTTATAGACCTGCTTCCCGGTAGTGAATTTATTTATGCCATTCGCATGGCCATGAAGATCTCGGCATACAGCAGTGTGCTCACAGCTATGGGGATCTCCGGTTATAGTTTTGTTACCCTCCCCCGTGATCTGGACCGGGCTGTGGATGATATCTATCTGCAGGACGGAAGAAAATCCGGGGTGGGGCCGGGATATGTCTTCCCCTATCAGACCGGGCAGGTCATTCCGGAGGTGTTTACGGCGCTGGAACAAAATCTGCTGGAGCAGACAGCTCTCTATGATTCCGTACTGTCAGGGATAAACGATCTGATCAGTGAAGGCGATGCGTTCGGTGCCGTTGAGAAACTCAATGACCTGATGCAGGCCGAGGGGGATCTGCAGAGCTCTTACCTGGCGGCCTCTGCTCCTTTTCAGTCTGTTGCGGTGCTGGCCAAAGATCATAAAGGCGGTTTTCAGACAGCTTACGACTCGCTGGAAACGGTTTATGCGAAGGCGGGGGAGACCCGTATGGTAAATTACCTCTCCGTGCTGTTTGCTCCTTTCGATACCAGTCAGGCCATGCGCGACTCCGTGGTGGCCGGTCTGGAAAAGACCTCTGCCATGAACCATGCCGTGAAAGATCAGATCCTGACCGTATTGAATACGGTGACCGGTATGGAGATCCCTGCGGTGATCGTGCCATGTCGTTCAGCCCAGGACAAATTCGGTCTGAGGACAGGGGAAACAGCCACCCTGCAGCTGCAGGTCATGAATGCAGGAGCGTTGACCGCTCATGACGTTTATGTAGTCCTGAGGTGCAACGCAGCTTTACAGCCGGCGGGCAGCGACAGCATCTTTATCGGCGATCTGGCGCCGGGAGCCCGCTCGGATGTCTTTGTTTTCACTGTGGCTCCTGCGAATACCGCTTATACCACGGGTGTGTGGGAAGCAGGGATCTCTTCTTCCAATGCCAAGACATACTCTGCCGGCGGCACTTTTACAATGCATGATGCCGTTTCCGGTGTGACAGAACAACCGGAAGAGAGACCTGCAGACACGTATGCCTACCCCAACCCTTTCAATCCTTCACAGGGTCCTGTGACGATCCATTACCGTCTGGCCACAGCCTCGCGGGTGACCATAAGGATATACGATATGAAAGGGAATCTCATACGTATGCTTGATGATCTTGACCGTATCTCCGGAACGACGGAGCATACTGCGCGCTGGGATGGCCGGGATGCCTCCGGGAACAGCGTTGCAGAGGGGATGTATGTGTATACGGTTGAATGGGGAGAGAGGCATCGAACGGCAGGAAGGATCATCGTCATAAAATAATACCTCAGACCCAGAAGCTGCCTGAATGAATATCCCATCTTCATGGGATTTCCGTTCCGGCAGGATGCTGGTAATTTAGAGTATGAAATCAAAACCGGTTATCCCATGAAAAGAATTCTTTTGTTTTCGTTCGTGATCCTTCTGGGGGCAGGCTTCTCCCTGCAGGCCCAGAAGATCCGTATTCCGATCAAAAAGAAAGCCACCGAGAAGACCAACGAGGAGATCGACAAAACGATCGATGAGGGGCTGAACAAACTCTTCGGGAAAAAGAAAAAGGACAAGGGGAAGAGCTCCACCTCGTCGCAACCTGCCGGAGGAAACTCCTCCTCTCAGCAGACGGGCACGCAGACATCTTCACAGGACGGCGGAGCAGCTCCGGCGGGAGGTGAGAAAGCGGCCTCTCCGTCACTGAACTGGTCGAAGTATGACTTTGTCCCGGGCGACAAGGTGATCTTTGAAGACAACCTGGCGGGAGAGGAGAACGGGGAGTTTCCCTCCCGGTGGGACCTGACAAAAGGAAGTGTTGAGAATGCACAGTTTGGTGGAGAGAATGTGATCTATTTCCGCGGTGGCCATCCCGGAATTGTTCCTTACCTGAAAGATCCCGAGAAGGATTACCTGCCGGATGTCTTTACGGTGGACTTTGATTTTTTTACGGCAGAATATGCCATGGAAATGTATTTATATGATACGAAACATCAATCCTCTCCGGGAGATTATGCCAGTGTTGTCATAAACAATAATGGTCTTTTGCGTGGTACTGCGGAAAGTGAGTTGCCAGGGGGAGCTACCATAAAAAACAAATGGACCCACATCGCGATCGCCTATACCCATGGCAAGTTAAAAGCATACATGGATGGCGTGCGTCTGATCAATATCCCGCACCTGGATATCAACCCGACGGGTATCACCCTGTATTCATACAATGCTTATGACCGATATCCTATCTACATAAAGAATTTCCGTATTGCCGAAGGAGGGGTGAAGTATTACGACCGTTTTCTGCAGGACGGTAAGATCGTCTCCAACGGGATACGTTTCGAGACCGGAAAAGCGGTACTCCTGCCCCAGTCGATGGGGGTGCTCAACAAGATCTGTGACATGCTCAAGGCGCACCCCGATGTGAGATTCAGCATCGAAGGTCATACCGACAATGTGGGGGATGCGGATTTCAACCAGAAGCTCTCGGAAGAGCGGGCGGCGGCCGTGAAGACGCAGCTGGTGAAGATGGGCATCGATGCCGGGCGGCTGCAGACCAAAGGATGGGGCGAGACCAAA
>CAZYQV010000247.1:0-2634 GCA_964649775.1 uncultured Rikenellaceae bacterium | reverse complement strand
GCGAGATACTGTCTTTCAGGATGTTATTGACCGGGATGCTCCCGAGTTTTACGACGGGGTGTACTCCGAGGACGACAATATTTATCCCGTCAATTTTACGGGTCATGTGCAGGAATACCTGAAGGGAAAAAATGACGATACTGCGTATTATCTGATGAATGATGCTCCTTCCTTTGCCATGGAGCGGGTCATCCTCAACTCGTGGTACAACAGTGAGCCGATGCGGCTGATCCTGATCTATACGGAGTTATAAAGGTCATAAGTATTTTGCATGCCTGAATTGCCAAGGTGTCCGGGTTAAATCATTCGCCGGTTCATCAATTCCCGGAAGGGAGGGACTTCCGTTTCACTCCGGTACCGTTCATCATTCGTCGATCATCGTTTCTTATACTGTTGTTCGTAGTATTTTTCGTATTCTCCGGTCATCACATGTTCGAGCCATTCGGTGTTGTTGAGGTACCAATGAACCGTTTTTGCAAGTCCTTCTTCGAAGGTGGTTTCCGGCTGCCATCCCAGCTCATTGCGTATGCGTGAGGAGTCGATGGCGTAGCGCAGGTCGTGGCCGGCGCGGTCTTTCACGAAGGTAATCAGCTTGCGCGAGGATCCTTCGCGACGTCCCAGCAGGCGGTCGGTGATGTCGCACAGTTTCTTCACCAGGTCGATGTTCTTCCATTCGTTGTTGCCGCCTATGTTGTATGTCCTGCCCTCTCTGCCGTTGAAGAACACCCGGTCGATGGCCCGGGCGTGGTCTTCGACATAGAGCCAGTCGCGTATGTTCTCCCCCTTCCCGTATACGGGGATGGGTTTTTTGTTGAGGATGTTGTTGATCGTGAGGGGGATCAGTTTCTCGGGAAACTGGTAGGGGCCGTAGTTGTTAGAGCAGTTGGTGATGACGTGGGGCAGGCCGTAGGTATTGCCGTAGGCCCTGACGAAGTGGTCGGCACCCGCTTTGGAGGCGGAATAGGGGCTTTTGGGGTCGTAGGGTGTTGTTTCGGTGAAGTATCCTCCGGCGCCGAGGCTGCCGTACACCTCGTCGGTGGATATCTGGTAGAAGCGTTTTCCTGCGGGATCCTCCTGCCATGCCCTGCGGGCCACGTTCATGAGGGTCACCGTGCCGATGATGTTGGTGCGGATGAACTCCAGGGGGTTGGTGATGGAGCGGTCGACATGCGACTCGGCCGCCAGGTGGATCACGCCCGTGACGGGATATTGCTCAAAGAGGCCGGTGATCAGTTCCTCGTCGGTGATATCTCCTTTCACGAAGAGGTAGTTCTTTTCCTTTTCGATGTCCCTCAGGTTCTCCAGGTTGCCGGCATAGGTGAGTTTGTCGAGGTTGATGATGAGTGTCTCCGGATATTTCCTGACAAAAAGCCGTACGGTGTGGGATCCGATGAAGCCTGCTCCGCCGGTGATGATGATCGCTTGTGAGAATGAGGGCATAAGGTTTTATTTTTTCTTCTCCAGGTTGTTGCGGTAGTGCTGTTCCCATTTCCATGCCGAGAGGAGGGCTTCGCCGAGGGTGCTTTCGGCTTTCCAGCCCAGCTCTTTGTTGGCATAGGAGGGGTCGGCCCATATCTTTTCGATGTCGCCGGGACGGCGGTCTGTCACCACATAGTTGACCTTGACGCCGGTGACCTCCTCGAAGGTGTGGATGATCTCGAACACCGATACGCCGCGGCCGGTGCCCAGGTTGAACACCTCGTAGTTCTTCTTCTGTTTGCCGTCGAGGATGCGGCGTATGGCCACGATGTGGGCTTTGGCCAGGTCGACGACGTGGAGGTAGTCGCGTATGGCCGAGCCGTCGGGGGTGTCATAGTCGTCGCCGAACACTTTCAGCTCCTTGCGTATGCCGATGGCTGTCTGTGTGACGTACGGTACCAGGTTTTCCGGCACGCCCAGGGGCAGCTCGCCGATGAGGCCGCTGGGGTGGGCGCCGATGGGGTTAAAGTAGCGCAGGGCCACGGCGTTGAGGGCCGGCTCGGCCTTCAGGAAGTCTTCGATGATCTCTTCGGAGATCTGCTTGGTGTTGCCGTAGGGGGAGACCGCTTTCTGTATGGGTGCCTGCTCGGTCACCGGCAGCTCGTCGGGCTGGCCGTAGACGGTGCAAGAGGAGGAGAAGACCATCCCTCCGATGTTATGGTCTTTCATGGCCTGCAGCAGGTTCATCAGCGAGACCAGGTTGTTGTGGTAGTACTTCAGCGGTTGGCTCACCGACTCTCCCACCGATTTGTAGGCGGCGAAGTGGATGATGGCGTCGATGTCGGGATATTTCCGTAAGAATGTCTCCAGTTTTTCCGCGTCGCACAGGTCGAAACGTTCAAAGAGGGGTCTTACCCCCGTGATCTCCTCTATGCCGTCGAGGGAGCGTTCCTGCGAGTTGGAGAGGTTGTCGACGATGACCACCTCAAAGCCCTGGTTGATCAGCTCGACGGCCGTATGAGATCCGATGTATCCGGTGCCGCCGGTGACGAGTATTTTTCCCATGATCGTATATTATAAGCTCCAGTATTCGTAATTCTTTATTTTCTCCCTGAAGGCTCCTTTCACGTCGACGAAGACGCCTCCTTTGTCCAGCAGTTCTGCAAAGTCTTTTTCTTCCATGCCGACGTAAGGGTCGTGGCTGACGGCCACCAC
>CAZYQV010000246.1:0-9136 GCA_964649775.1 uncultured Rikenellaceae bacterium | reverse complement strand
TATGAGAGCCGGCTGGACAAGAAATGGACTTCTCCGGGATATCCCACACTCAACGATCTGATGGTCAAGTTCTCGAATGTCTTCTACTCGGACATTAACCTGTATGACTCCACAGGGACGCTGCTGGCGACCTCCCGGCCTGAGATCTTCCGGGAGAGACTCGCCGGCAACCGGATGAATGAGGAGGCTTTTTACCACATGTCGGTATTGGAGGAGTCGGAGTTCATCCACAAAGAATCCCTGGGGGATCTTGAATATCTTTCTGCATACATGCCTTTCCTCAACAACGAAGGCCATCTGCTGGCCTATCTCAACCTGCCCTATTTCACCAAGCAGTATGTGCTGACCCGCGAGATCTCTAACATGATCGTGGGTATCGTCAACTACATGGTGGTGCTGATCCTCCTGACCATCGTGCTGGCCGTGATCATTGCAGACAAGATCACCACGCCGCTGCGGGCCATCCAGGAGAAGATCGGCCGCTTCCGGCTGGGGAAAGACTATGAGCATATCATCTACAGGGAGAAAGACGAGATAGGCAGCCTGGTAGATGCCTACAACAGGATGATCGATGAGCTGGCCAGGAACGTGGAGCTGCTGGCCCGTTCCGAGCGGGAATCGGCGTGGAGGGAGATGGCCAAGCAGATAGCCCACGAGATCAAGAATCCCCTGACACCCATGAAGCTCAGTGTGCAGCAGCTGCAGAGGGCCCACAGGGAGAAAAAGGAAAATTTTGATGAGATGTTTGAAAAACTCAGCGGTACGCTTATCGAACAGATAGACAGGCTCTCCTATATCGCTTCGGCTTTCTCCAATTTTGCCCGCCTGCCCAAGATGAAAAACGAACCGGTCGATCTGGTGAAGCTCCTGCAAGATACGATCTTTCTTTTCCGTGCCCAGCATGATATCTCTTTCGACCTGCGGTTGCCCGAGAAAAAAGAGGTGTGGGTCTTTGCCGACAAGGACCTGCTGGAGAGTGTTTTTACCAACCTGATAAAAAATGCCATCCAGGCTCTGGCCGGGAAAAAGGACGGACGTGTGGAAGTGTTTTTCCGTCTCCTCGAACAGGAAGGGGTGGTACGGGTATATGTGAAAGACAATGGTGAGGGCATCCCCCGCGACGTGGGCGAACGTCTTTTTGAACCCAATTTCACCACCAAATCCAGCGGTATGGGTATGGGCCTGGCCATCGTGAAGAAGATCGTGGAAGATGCCGGGGGACGGGTATGGTATGAGTCGAATGAAAAAGAAGGAACGACATTTGTCGTCGAACTTTTTCTTTACATGCGCAGGCCGGAGTAAAAATTGAGAAGTACCGGTTGGTAAAACAAAGGATTTCATTATTTTTGTTAATTGCAAAACATTGGCAGGTGGAGAAAAGGAGACGATTATTCATCATATTATTTTTCATTTTCGCGTGCTTCACAACGGGATTCTCCCAGCAGAATATCTCCGGAGTGATCAACCGCTATACGAAGGTACTGTCTGTTGACGGCACCGACCGGATCACCGTAAAAGATGCCTCCGCCTTTCATCCCCAAGACACCACCCTGATCATCCAGATGAAGGGGGTGAGCATCAACCCCAGCAATGGCAGCAACTTTGGTTTGGTGGAGGACATCAACCAGGCGGGGAAGTATGAGCTTATCATCATAGACACCATCCTCCCCGGTAACCAGATCGTTTTTACGGCCGACCTGTCCACCGGTTATGAGCCGGATGCTTATGTGCAGCTGGTGCGGGTGCCCGGTTACAGCAACGCCAGGGTGACGGGAGAGATCACCTGTCAGCCCTGGGACAGCGCCGCCGGCACCGGCGGTGTGGTGGCCTTGCTGGTGGGGAACACCCTTACCCTCGATGCGGACATTGATGTGAGCGGTAAAGGGTTTGCAGGAGGAGCTGCGGTGGACGGCAACGGAGACTGTTCGGAGAGTGATGCGGCTTACAACAACTACTATTTCAGCGGTACCTCTGACAGTGCCGGCCTCAAAGGGGAGGGGGTCGCCTCTTTTGCAAAGCTCTCCGGCGACCCCCGTTATCCTGTTGCTCCCAGGTTCATCGGGGGGCGCGGACGCATGTTCACCGGCGGCGGTGGCGGAAATGCCAAACACTCGGGTGGTGGCGGCGGAGGTTTTTACGGTTCCGGCGGTGACGGGGGGATCGAGTCGTCGTCGTGTACGACGCCGGGAGGTGTGGCCGGCAAGGGTGGTCAGAGTCTGGAGTCGGGCATCAATGACTGGACTACGGAGAACAGGATCTTTTTTGGCAGCGGGGGAGGCTCCGGCACACGGTCGGGCGGCCTGACGGCCACGGACGGCGCCGGCGGCGGCGGTATCATCATCCTTATGACCGATACCCTTGTGGGCAACGGACATACCCTCCGTGCCGACGGGGAGAGTGTGACTGCTACGGCCACGGCTGCCGGCGGCGGCGGCGGTGCCGGGGGTATGATCCTGCTCGAAGTACGTTCCTACAAGAACGCCGTGACAGCTTCGGTACAAGGTGGTGACGGAGGGAGTACGGACGGCACTTACTGTACCGGTCCGGGCGGCGGCGGCGGTGGAGGCATCATCTGGAAGAGTATGTCGGGTGCAGCATCCAACCTTACGACGGTCATTACGGGAGGCACCGGTGGCACATCACGCTCGGGATGTGATCCTATCTATTACGTGGGAGGGAGCGGAGGAGATGGCTATGTGACCAACACCCTTGAGGTAGTGCTCACAGGATTCCTTTTCAACTCTATCTTCTCCAGCCGTACGGGCGAATATGCCGACACCATCTGTGAAGGGGAGGTTGTCCCCATGATCGTGGGCTCCGACCCCAAAGGAGGCGTGACTCCTTATGATTACCAGTGGCAGGTCAGCACGGATAAGGTCACCTGGACGACGCTGGCCGGGGAGACCTCCAAGAACCTTGATCTGGGCATACCCCTGTTCGATACCACCTATTACCGCAGGATCGTCAGCGACCAGTCGGCCTCCACGATCACAGATGTAAGCAAGGTGCTGACCATCGTGGTGCAGCCCGAGATACAGCAGAACCGTCTGCAGTTTGACACGATCATCTGTTACGGGCAACAGCCCTCCCTGCTGACGCCCGCCTTTGCCACGCCCACCGGCGGCGACGGTACCTATGCTTATGTGTGGGAGGAGAGCACTGACGGGGTGAACTTTACGGCGGCCACCGGCACGAATGATGGCGCTGCCTATCAGCCTCCCGTGCTCAACGATACCACCTGGTACAGACGCCAGGTCTATTCCGGAAAATGTTCGAACATCAGCGATACGGTGACCGTTGCTGTCCTGCCGCTTATTGGCAACAATGCCATCGGTGCCGACCAGACCATTTGTGAGGGCGACACCTTTTCCCAGCTGACGGGCAGCCCTCCCACCGGAGGGGACGGCAGTTATACCTACGAGTGGGTGGAGTCTGCCGACGGTACCCTCTGGAACGGAGGTTACGGCACCAATACGGGGGCGGTGTATCAACCCGACACGGCTTCGCCTCTCTTCCCCGGGCAGGTTCATTTCCGGAGGGTGGTACGGTCGGGCCTGAACAATACCTGTGCTGATACCAGCAGTGAGGTCTTGTTGATCCAGTATCCGGCCATCACCAACAACGATATTGCCGCCGACCAGCATGTATGCGAGGGGGTGGTCCCCGTGCCGCTCAGCGGCACGACGCCCGGTGGCGGGGACAACAGCTACTCATACCTGTGGGTGCAGAGCAACAACGGTGTCACTTTTTCTCCTGCTGCCGGCACCAATACGGAGATCACCTATGCTCCTCCGGCGCTGGCCGACACGACCTATTACCAGAGGGTGGTCGTCTCGAGCGTGTGCCGCGACACCTCTGTGACAGTTAAGATCACGGTTGACCCTGCCGTCCGTAATTACGGCATACAGACCCTCTCCGGAGGGGAGGACACCACTGTCTGTGAGGGTGTCCCCGTGAATGCCCTGGTGCCTGCGGGGGTGATCACCGGCGGTGACGGGCTCTATGCTTATGACTGGCAGAGCAGTACCGACAACGGCAACAGCTGGGCAGGCACGGGAGGTACGGCGGAGAGTTATCATCCTGCTCCTCTGGCGGCGACCACGCTTTTCCGCAGGGTCGTTACCTCGGGCATGTGCAGCGTGATAAGTGATACGGTGACCATCACGGTCCTGCCGGCCCTGACCAATAACCTGTTGCCGGCCGACTATGCGGTATGCGAGGGCATGACGTCCCTTGTCGACGGCACCACTCCTGCCGGGGGTAACGGCACATACAGTTTCCTGTGGCAGGAGAGCACGGACGCCGCCTCCTGGAGTGATGCAGCGGGCAGTGCCACGGGAGAGGACTATCAGACGCCGGTGCTGAGTGATACGGTCTACTACCGCCGCATCGTCTACAGCGGGCCGGCGAACACCTGTGGGGATACCACCACGTCGTTGCAGATAGGGATTTATCTCCTGCCCTCGGCTGATCTTACAGTGCTGGATACGACCATTTGCTCGGGCCATACCGTGGACCTGACCGTGCAGGTCACCGGCGACGGCGGTCCGTGGGATCTGGAGTACGCTGACGGTCTGGGACATACTTCGACGGTGACCCTCACGGCGGCCACGCCGTCGCCGGTACCGGTAAGTCCCCTGGCCGACAATGCCCTTACCGACTACACTTATACGCTTACGGCCCTCACCGATGCGCGGGGCTGCCAGGCGCTGCCTGCCTCCCTGACGGGACAGGCCTCGGTACATGTGAACGGTGTGCCGGTGGCCGACGCCGGCGAGGATGCCGAGGTGTGCAGCATGCAGTATCAGCTGCAGGGCGTCCAGCCGCCGTTCGGAGATGCGCTGTGGATCGTGCCTGTCTCCATGAGCCTGACGGATACGGCCGATGCCCGTGCTACCGCCACGGTCACGGCCGAAGGCACCTACCAGCTCACCTGGCAGGTGACCAACGGCGTATGTCCTGCAGTGACGGACCAGGTGACCCTGGTTTTTTGGCAGGAGCCGGGCGAGGTGACCGCCTCGCGGGATACTATCCTCGAACCCGGCAGCCGCGAGGTGGACCTGCAGGCGGTATGGCAGGAGCCCAGGGTGGGCACCCTGACATGGTCGACCCCCTCGCCGGCAGTGATCGACGACGTGCACAACGAACAGATACATGTCTCTGCCCTGCCCGTAGGAGAGAGCATCTTCCGGGTGGAGGTGGCCAACGGTGTGTGTGCGGTAAAAAGCGATGAGGTGCGCGTGACGGTACCCGACTTCGCAGCACACAATTACGGGATCTCTCCCAACAATGACGGCATCAACGATAAAATGACCGTGGCGGGGGCTGAACATACTCCCAACACCTTGGTGATCTTCGACGTGCATGGCACGGTGGTTTTCCGGACGGATAACTTTATGCATGGGGACAACAGCCTGACAGCAGACGGGTGGGAAGGGGTGAACAACGACAATGAGCCGCTGCCCGACGGGACATATTATTATATCCTGGAGATGAAAGGCAATGTGCAGGAGACCCTGAAAGGATATATCATCATAAAACGCAGTACCCAATGAGGAGAGCACTGACCGGCATATTGTTTTTGTTGCTCTTGGCCGCAGGGCCAGCGGGGGCGCAGTACAGCCAGTATATGGTCAACGGTCTGGTGCTCAATCCCGCCTATGCCGGGAGCCGCGATATCTTCAGTATTTCGGGGAGCTATGCCAAGACATGGACCTCCTTCCCCGGGGCGCCCACCTATCAGCTGCTGAGCGTTCACTCCCCCCTCAAGAACGACAAGGTAGCCCTCGGCGGTATCCTCGGGAGTCACAAAGTGGGTGCCTACCAGTCGATATACGGATCGTTTGACTATGCTTTCCGGATCCATCTGGATAAGCGATCGGTGCTCTCCATGGGGCTGCGGGTGACGGCAGAGCAGAAAAAAGAGGATTTCAACCAGCTCTCCTTTGATCCTGCCGACCCGGTCTTTGAGAACAAATCGGTCTTTCAGCCGAATTTCGGATTTGGCGTATATTATTACAGGCCCCGTTTTTATGCGGGCTTTTCCCTGCCCCGAATGGTCGTCTACGGCATTGCCGACAGTACGGTCTCGGGGATGACCCGGTCGTTCAGCCCGGCAGATTACCGCTATATGCTCACCGGCGGGGGGATGATCGGCAAAGGCGGACTGAAATGGAAACCTTCCGTATTGATGCAGTATTACGGGACGACGAAGGATTTCCGTCTGGACATCAACTCGATGTTCCTCTTCCTGGACGAGCGTATCTGGCTGGGAGGCTCTTACCGGATGGGAGGGGAGAACCTGGCCGACCAGATCGTGGCCATCCTGGAGATAAAGATCACGCCGCAGTTCATGATCGGCTACTCTTTCGACTATTCGCTGGGGTCATACGGATCCCTTCTCGGAGGCACCCATGAGGTGTATCTTCGTTTTGAGCCTGTGCATATCATTAAAGCTGTCAACCCGAGATATTTTTAAGCGTGAGAAGAGTCTGCTCCATATTGTCCCTTTTTCTGCTGATGACAGGTCTGCATGGCCAGTCGTTGTGGGAGATCAGGGTGGCGCCCTTCAGCATGGGGGCGGCCAATGATTATGCTCCCGCTTTTTTCGAAGGGGGGATCCTGTTCACCTCCGACAGGATGGGAGAGGTATTCAAGGAGTACCGGATGACCGACGGGGAACGTACTTCCAACATCTATTTTGTGGAGCGGAAAGACAGTGTTCATTACGGCAGGCCCGTCAGGGTGAAAGGGGTCAACACCTTTGTGAATGACGGTCCGATGAGTTATGATTTCAAGGAAAAGACCCTATACTTTACCCGCAACCTGCTGCTGGACAAGAAAAACAGGAAACAGCCCAACAATACGGGGATCTTTATGGTGAAGTACCGCAACGGTCAGTGGGGACAGGTGCAGCCTTTCCCATACAATGATCCGGCCTACAATGTAGGGCATCCGGCTGTGAGCGCTGACGGAAGGATGTTGTTCTTTGCCTCCGACAAGCCGGGAGGAAAGGGCATGTCGGATCTGTATGTCTGTTATCGCCAGGGAGGCAAGTGGTCCGCCCCCAGGAACCTGGGAGACAGGGTCAACAGCGGCGGCAGGGAGCTGTTCCCTTATTATCATTCCTCCGGCCGTCTCTATTTTGCTTCCGACAGGACGGGCACTCTGGGTAATCTGGACATCTATTTTACGGCGTTTGTTGACGGGGAGTGGATTACGCCGGTGCATCTGGATGTTCCGTTCAACTCGCCGGCGGATGACTATGCTTACATCATCGATACGACGATGCATGCGGGACTGTTCAGCTCTTCGAGGCAGGGCAGGGATAATATATTCATCTTTTCATCGCTGCTGCCGGAGATGAAAGGATGCCGTCCCGTGGAAGATCCGGTGAACTGTTTCCTGTTCTACGAGACGCAGAGCAAAGGCAATGATACGATCCCCATCCTGTACAAATGGGATTTTGGTGACGGGCAGGTGGGTTACGGCCATGAGGTGGAGCATTGTTATGACAAGCCCGGAAAATATTTTGCCCATCTGAGCGTGGTGGACAAGATCACCAGGCAGGCACGCGAATCGGTGGCCTCTTATATGGTGGAGGTAGTGGAACAGCAGTACCCCACCATCACGGCTCCCGACAGTTGTGTCATCGGCGAAGAGATCACCCTCAGCGGCCTGGAGACCAACATCCCCGGTTTCCAGCCGCAGGAATATTTCTGGGACCTGGGCAACGGCAAGCTGGACAAAGGCCCGGAGATAAAAGCCGTCTTTCATACCCCCGGCATCTATATGATCCGTCTGCTGGTGAGAGGACTGACAAATGCGGGCAATACCGTGGACAAATGTGTTTATATGGATGTGACGGTATACAAGGGAAAGTAAACGGGACAGGCCGGGCAGGATGGCTGCAGGAGGGAAAGCTCTTGTTATTTCCTCGTATTTTTCAATTTTTTTTCTTTATTTTTACGACGGGCCTTTTTGGATGATTATGGAGTACAGATCACCATTTCAGAAGAATCTTCTTAAATCTGTTCTGACGCTTGGTGCGGCAGGGTTTTTTTTCTTTTTTTTCATGTTCCCGGCCGCAGGACAGCCTGTCCCTGCCAAGGTGGAGAACATACCCCATCTCGTGACCTTCGGTAATAAGGCAGAGACCTCGTGGGGCGATGATGATTACTGTAATATCTTTTTCTTTATCGTACCGAAGAGTTATCATGATCCTTTTTACATAAGGGTCTATGATCCCGATACGGGAGGTGAGATCGATGAGCTTGACGGTGTCTTTGACACCAGGACGGAATTTTCCGTATATGGCGGGGAGGGATGCTGGACCGACGATATCGACCCTTCGGGCACCTTCCGTAACGGCAACATGCTGGCATCCAGAATCTTTGACGGTTCCTCGCAGTATGATGCCAAATGGTATACTTTCGGTCCTTTCAACCCCACCGAGGGAGAATTTGCCGAAGAGTTCCAGGGATATATCTTCAAGATCATCGTCCTGGGGGTGGATGGTGATGACGGCAATCTTTATAATTTTTATCTCTCCACCTCCCCTGATCAGAACCTGCCCATAGAAGGGGGCGATGCATTCACGTACGAATACGGTTTCCGTTTGTGGAACGATACGGTGAACATTTCCCATATCTATCCGTATGTCGACAACAGGGTCGTGTCGATCAAACAGACCAATTTCGACTGGGACAGTGACGGTGAGATACGTACCGTGACCGTGGCCCGTCTGTATCAGCTTAACAAAGTGTCGGGAGAAGATGAGTGGGCGGAAAGTGAGTTCAAGATCGTGGACAAAGAAAAGAACACCTCTTTTGATTTTCAGTTCATCAAGAAAAAGGATCCGATGGTGAGGAACAACAATGTGGTCATCTCGGTGAGGAACCAGTATGGTGAGTTGCTTCCTTTCCATACCGTGCCGATCGGAGGGGTGCCCAAATTCCAGTATGGTGCGGCAGCAAAACCCATAAGGAAAAAACGTTAAGTTTTTATACTCCATGAAATCTTTTCTGACCCGATTATCTGTTCTTCTTTTCTTCATTATTTTCTGGGGGAGCGACGCTGTATTTAGCCAGCAGTATCATTTTCAGGGCTATGGGGTCTCCAACGGCCTGCCCAACAG
>CAZYQV010000245.1:0-11043 GCA_964649775.1 uncultured Rikenellaceae bacterium | reverse complement strand
CCAAGCACCAAGAACCAGGAGCCAAGAAACAAGAAACAAGAACCAAGAAACAAGAAACAAGAACCAAGAGCCAAGAACCAAGACCCAGGAGCCAAGAAACAAGAGCCAGGCTTGCCTGCCGGAGGCAGGAACCAACAAGATGGACCCTAACCCACTTCAAACTTCAAGCATCAAGCATCGAGCTTCGAGCTTCGAGCTTCTAAATATACACTTCCAGCAACCGTGTTTTCTCCTTTGGCACCAGCCGGATGTCTTTCAGCACTGCCGGCAGGAGAAGGGTTTCGCCTTTGCGGATCGTTTCGGTGCCGTTCTCATGCTCGAGGCTGCTCTCGCCTTCCAGTCCGATATAGATTACGAAAGAATCGAGCTCGTAATAGTCTTTCGACAAAGGACGGTCGAAATGGAGCAGGTTGGTGGTGAAATGATCGCCGCTGACCAGTCCTGTGGTCTCGTTAATCCGTTCGGTGTAAGGGGTTTTGTATTCCGGATAGCTTTTGTAGTCCATGGCTTCCACGGCCAGCTCGGTGTGCAGTTCGCGGCCGCGGCCGTCGGGGCCCACCCGCTCCCAGTCGTATATGCGGTAGGTGAGGTCGGAGGTTTGTGAGATCTCGGCCACCAGCACGCCGGCGCCCAGGGCGTGGATCCTGCCGGGGGGCAGGTGATATACATCGCCGGGACGGGCTCTCTCGCTGTTGAGGATCTGCCGCAGGGTCTTGTTACGCAGGTGACGCAGGTACTCCTCGCGGGTGATGTCGTGTTTGAAGCCCACGATGATCTCGGCATCTTCTTCACACTCCATTACATACCACATCTCTTCCTTGCCATAGGCATTGTGTTTCTCCCGGGCCATGTCGTCGTCGGGATGCACCTGCACGGAGAGGATGTCGTCGGCATCGATGAACTTGACCAGGATGGGGAAGACATCTCCGTATTTCTCGAATATCTTGTCCCCCACCAGATCGCCCATATAGACTTCGGTCAGTTCCTGAAGGTTGTTGCCGGCGAGGAACCCGTTGCCGACGATGGATATATCTCCCGGCCAGCAGGAGATCTCCCAGCTTTCGCCTGTTTTTTTCAGATCGCCCACATCTTTGTGCAGGAGGTTGCGCAGGCGTTCGTTGCCCCATATCTTGGTCTTGTAGATCGGCCGGAAGGAGAGTGGATAGAGTCTGGTCATGGTGAAAATGTTTGTTAAACTTGTTGTGTGTTTATATCTTTACAGGAACGAAAATAAGAAAAAATGCTGATCGTTGGTATTGCCGGGGGTACGGGGTCCGGAAAGACGACGGTGGTGCGCAAGATCATCGACCGCCTGCCTCCCGATGAGGTGGCCATCCTGCCGCAGGATGCCTACTATAAGGACAACAGTCATCTCCCTCTCGAGGCGCGGCAGGAGATCAATTTCGACCATCCCTCCTCGATCGAGTTCCCGCTGCTGGTGCGTCATCTGCGTATGCTGAAATCCGGTGAGCTGATCCAGCGACCCGTCTATTCCTACCTCACCTGCACGCGGGCCGGCGAGACGGTGCCCATCGAGCCCAAGCATGTGATCCTGGTGGAGGGCATCCTCATCCTCACCGACGAGGAGTTGCGCAAAGAGATAGACATCAAGGTCTTTGTGGATGCCGATGCCGACGACCGGCTGAGCCGTGTGATACAACGTGACATACGCGAACGGGGACGGTCGGTGGAGAAGGTGCTGGAGCGTTACGACAAGACCGTCAAGCCCATGCACCTGCAGTTCATAGAGCCTACCAAGCGTTATGCCGACATCATCGTGCCGCAGGGGGGCAACAATGAGGTGGCCATCAACATACTCGTCTCCATCATCGAAAAAACCCTGCGTCAGCATAAATAAATAACTATGGACAGAGAAGTGCCGGTCAACAGTATCCTTTTCCTGGACATCGAAACCGTCCCCATGCGTGAGCGTATGGAAGACCTGCCGGAGCCTTTCCGGAAGCTGTGGGAGAAAAAGGCGGAGAATATCCTGAAGCAGGAGGAGCTCACTGCCGGTGAGAAGTTCGGCCGGGCGGGCATCTATGCCGAGTTCGGCAAGATCGTCTGTATCTCCGTCGGCTTTTTTCCGGACCGGGGGGAGTTCCGGCTGAAATCCTTCTACGGCGACGATGAGCAGGCGCTTCTGGAAGCGTTCATCGCCTCCCTGCGGGATATGGAGTCATACATGCGCAAGAACCACAAGCAGTTGGCCCTTTGTGCCCACAACGGCAAGGAGTTCGACTTCCCCTATCTGGCCCGCCGCATGCTCATCCTGGGGCTGAAGATCCCGGACATCCTGAATGTGGCGGGGAAGAAGCCCTGGGAGGTGCCTTTCCTGGATACGCTGGAGATGTGGAAGTTCGGCGACCGCAAGAGCTTTACCTCGCTCGAGTTGCTGGCAGCTCTCTTCGGTATCCCCACACCCAAGGATGATATTGACGGCAGCCAGGTGACGGAGGTGTATTATAAGGAAAAAGACCTGAAGCGCATAGCCCGTTACTGTGAGAAAGATGTGCTTACCACGGCCCGCATCTACCAGCGTTTTGTGGGGATGCCCTCCGTGAAAGACGAAGAGGTCAGCTGGGATGTGGGCGGTGGAGAAGAAACTCCGTGACCGTCTGCAGGAACGCTCCCGGCTGTTCGGCGTGGAGCCAGTGGCCGGTGCCGGCGAGGGTGCTTATGCGGGCCTGCGGGAAGAACCTGTGTATCAGCGGCAGGTCGTCGTCCGGCAGGTAGTCAGACGCCCCTCCACGGATGAACAGCACCGGTGCCTCCGTGAAACGGCGCTCCCGTAACTGCGGGTCACGGTCAGGTCCTTCGAGGATTTTTCCCAGGTTATCATAGAGCACCGGCAGGTTGATCTTCCAGCGGAAGCGGTGCCGCTCATCACGGGTGAGGTTCTTCAGGAGGAACTGCCGGATCCTCAGTGAGGGTATCTCCCGGGCAAGCGCCTCCGTCACCTCGTCACGGGAGTGCATCGTCGTGAGGTCGAGACGCAGCATGGCCTCCATCATCTTCTTATGCAGGGCAAAAGAGGTGCCCTTGTCGCTGCCGGCAGCGTAGGTGCGGGGGGAGATATCCACGGGGATGAGGGCGCTGATCCTTTGCGGATGACGGAGGGCGAAGAACATGGCTGTTTTCCCGCCCATGGAGTGGCCCATCAGGATGAAACGGCCGGGTCCCAAGCTCCCGGCAAACTCTTCCAGGTCGTCCACCATTGCAGGATAGTCGTGACGCGTGCTGTGGGGGGATTGTCCGTGGTTGCGCTGGTCGGGCAGATAGACATGGAAATGCTTCCCCAGCTGCCGGGCGACGGTCATCCAGTTGTCCGACGAGCCGTAAAGGCCGTGGAGGAGCACCAGGGGTTCTCCCTCACCGGTTTCGCGGTAGAAGAGCTTCATCAGCTCAGCTGTTGCAGGTACATCTGGATGGTGTTCTCCAGGCCGTAGTAGAGGGCGTCGGAGATAAGTGCATGACCGATGGATACCTCCTCGAGGTAAGGCACGTTCATGTAGAAAAAACGCAGGTTCTCCAGGTTGAGGTCGTGACCCGCATTGACACCCAGCCCCAGCTCACGGGCGTGGCGCGAGGCTTCGGCAAAAGGCTTGACGGCCGCCTCCTTGTTCTTCGGGAAGAGGGCGGCATAGGGTTCGGTGTAGAGCTCCACCCTGTCGGTGCCTGTGCGGGGGGCATACTCCAGGTTCTCCGGGTCCGTTTCAACAAAAATAGAAGTACGTATCCCTTTGTCGTGCAGCTCCTGGATGACGTCGGTGAGGAAAGAGAGGTTCTCTTTGATCTGCCATCCGGCGTTGGAGGTGAGGGCGTCCGGCGGGTCGGGGACGAGCGTCACCTGGTGGGGGACCACCTCCAGCACCAGGTCAAGGAAGGAACGGAGCGGATAGCCCTCGATATTGAACTCGGTGGTGATCAGAGGCCTGATCTGCCGTACGTCGCTGTAACGTATGTGCCGCTCATCGGGACGGGGATGGACGGTGATGCCCTGGGCACCGAAACGCTCACAGTTGACGGCTGCTTCCAGCACATCCGGGATATTTCCCCCGCGGGCGTTCCGTATTGTGGCAATTTTGTTTATATTTACACTTAATCGGGTCATAATTGCTATCTTTATACTGAAATTCATAACAAAGTTAACAGCTTTTTTTCGTTTATGCCGTTATGCTCGCAAAAGATTTGATATCGGATATTGTGCCGGCTCTTCATACCTCGGATACGGGGCAGAAGGCACTGAACTGGATGGAGGTGTTCCGTGTTTCCCATCTGCCGATCGTGAACAATCAGGAGTTTCTGGGGTTGATTTCCGATACCGATATCTACGATATGAACATGGCGGAGGAGCCTATCGGCAACCACAAGCTCTCCCTGTTCAGTCCTTTTATCTATGCAGACCAGCATGTGTATGAGGTGATCGCCCTGGTGGCCCGGCTGAAGCTGACGGTGGTGCCGGTGCTGGACCGCGAGAAAAACTACCTTGGCCTGATCACCAACCATGATCTGATACAGTATTTTGCTGATCTCACAGCGGTTGTGAACCCGGGAGCCATCCTGGTGATCGAACTCAACCAGAACGATTATTCCCTTGCCCAGATCGCCCAGATCGTCGAATCGAACGATGCCAGCATCCTCAGCGCTTACCTGCGCAATCACGAGGACTCCACCAAGATGGATCTGATCCTGAAGATCAACCGTACCGACATCGCTTCCCTCTCACAGACCTTCGAGCGGTATGGCTATGAGATAAAGGCTTCGTTCATGGAAGACCAGGAGATGGAGACCTTTTATGCCGACAGGTATGAGGAGTTCATGCGATATCTGAACATTTGAAAACGCAAAAAATGAGGATCGCTGTTTACGGAAGAAAGATCACCCCCGCTTTTTATCCTTATTTCAGGCAGATCTTTGACAAGTTCGGCCACTACGGTGCGGAGGTCATTCTTTACCACGAGCTGGCGGAGAATGTACAGAAGGACCTGGATTACCTCCCGGCCAATGAGGGTCTTTTTTCTGCTCCCGGCGAGCTGGGGGAAGAGGTGGATTTTCTGCTGAGCATCGGGGGGGACGGTACTTTTCTGGAGTCGGTCTCTTTCGTGGGGCGCAGCGGCATCCCCATCATCGGCATCAACAGCGGCCGGCTGGGTTTCCTGGCCAATATCTCGAAGGAGAACGTCACCGAGTCGATCGATGCCATCTTCCGCAAAGAGTTTTCCCTGGAGAAACGTTCGCTTCTCGAGCTGGAGAACCCGCGCGGTTCGCTGCGGGAGTTCCCTTATGCCCTGAATGAGTTCGCCGTCCAGAAAAAAGGAACAGGGATGATCAGCGTGGAGGTGTCGATGGACGGCAAACACATCAATACCTACTGGGCCGACGGTCTGATCGTTTCCACCCCCACCGGCTCTACCGGTTATTCGATGAGCGTGGGAGGACCCATCGTGATCCCCGGCTCCAGAAACTTCATCCTCAGCCCTATTGCTCCCCACAACCTGACGGTGAGACCCCTCGTGATCCCTGACGATCATGAGCTGCTCATCAATGTGACTTCCCGTCATCCGGAATTCTGGGTGTCAATGGATTATATGTCGGAAAAGTATACGACCCACGAGCCCCTGCGGCTGAGGAAAGCCGATTTCTTTATCAGTGTGTTGAAACTCAGTAATATGGATTATTTTGAGACCCTTCGGTCCAAGTTGATGTGGGGGGCTGACAGGCGTCTTTTTTAGCGTTCTGGTACCTTGGTAAGATCATAAAATGTTTATGTTCTCAGGCAGAAGAAACAAAAATTTTATATATTTGTATTTGATCAGAATATTTTTGTCATGAAGAGACCTTGTCGTATAGCCATAATCATACTTTTTTTTGCATCATTTCTGGTTCCTGAAAGTTATTCGCAGATCTGGAAATTGCGCCGTTATGAGATGGAGGGGGGTGTCGGCATGACCAACTATTTCGGTGATGTAGGGGGGCATTCCAACGGAGAGAATGCTTTGGGTCTTAAAGATATTTCAGGCAAGTCGGTCAGTGGCATTTTCAATATAGGGATGCGTTACAAGCTCCTGGAGAAGACCTGGCTGAAGTTCAATCTGGGTTTCGGTTCTTTGCGGGGCAGCGATGAAGGAGGGGTGAATGATACCCGCGGGATCAAGTTCAATTCTTTTCTGTTCGAGCCCTCCCTGAGACTGGAGCAGGCCATCATCAACGGCAAGGATGAACGGAGTTATCTGATGATGAAGGGGAGAGGGATCTCCAGTTTCCGGAACAGTTTCAGTCTCTATCTCTTCGGCGGGCTGGGAGGGGCCATGGCTTTTCCTAAGGCCAAGGAGGACCCTTACGACAGGATGACCGACGGGAAGTCTGCCATTATTTTTCCGTTGGGACTGGGGATAAAGATGGCCCTCGACCCCAACTGGTCGCTGGGGATGGACCTGGGATGGCGTTTCTCCACTTCCGACTATCTGGACGGATTCTCTTCACAATATTCAGATCATAACGACGTTTATTTCCTGACAAATATTAGTTTGATCTGGAAATTGAGGACTTCGCGCAAGAACCTTCCGATCTTCAGGTTCTAGATCCTTTTGACAAAAACAATAATCATGAAACGCAGGCAGGGACTGATGCTGATCCTGATCCTTGCTGGATCGGTAGGTGTATTTGCACAAAAAAGACAGAGTACCCAGGACCTTGGTGTGATTGCCGGCGGTGCTTATTATTTCGGGGATATCAACCCGGAGAAGATGTTCTATAAGATGTCGCCCGATTTCGGTGTCCTCTACCGTCTCAATCTCAATCCCCGTTATTCGGTGCGTATGAGCCTGCAGTACGGATGGCTGCGTGCCGACGGCAACGACTTCGACCACGCCCTGCCGGAGCTGGCGAATGCCTCCTTTTCCACTTCCTTTCTTGACTGGGCTGCCCAGTTTGAGTTCAATTTCCTGCCATTTGTCTATGATCCGCGGCATGTTGTGCTCACCCCCTACGTTTCGGGAGGTGTCGGCATGGGTGCTTTCCTGGGAGGGAGCCGGGCCAACCTGGAGTTCGTGCTGCCCGTGGATCTGGGGATCAAGCTGAAGGTGACGCAGAAGATCGATGTGGGCATGTCATGGGGGTTCCGCAAGACCTTCACCGATGAGATAGACAACTGGTCGCCGGCCGATTATTCTCTGATGCCCGGAAATGAGAAATCTTTTCTCCATAATAATGATTGGTACTCAATAGTTGGTATATTTGCAAGCTATAAGATTTTTTACAAATGGGAGAAGTGTGAGGCCTACTGGTAGCCAAACAGGGATGTGATGGAGCTAAAAGAGCAAATAGACAAGAACAAGATACCCGTTCATGTGGCGGTGATCATGGATGGCAACGGCCGCTGGGCGCGTCAGCAGGGTAAGTCGCGTGTGGTGGGTCATCAGCATGGCGTGACGGCTGTGCGGGAGGTCACCGAGGCGGCTGCCGAAACGGGTATTCAGTATCTTACGCTTTTTGCTTTCTCGACAGAGAACTGGCAAAGACCCCAGGAGGAGGTCAATGCTCTGATGTCGTTGCTGGTGAACACCCTGGAGTCGGAGATAGAGACACTGATGAAAAATAATATTGTCCTGCGTGCCATCGGTAACCTCGGGAGCCTTCCCAGGGAGGTGCGGGACAACCTGATGAGGACCGTCGGCAAAACGGCCGGCAATAGCGGGATGAAGCTGGTGCTGGCACTTAGCTACAGCGCACGATGGGAGATCACCCATGCCGCCAGGGAGATCGCCCGGGCCGTAAAAGAAGGTGAGCTGGAGCTTGGCGCTATAGACGAAAAGCTTTTTTCTGCCTACCTGCAGACCAGTGATATCCCCGATCCTGATATCCTGATACGTACCAGCGGGGAGTATCGCGTCAGCAATTTTTTGTTGTGGCAGATCGCTTATACCGAACTCTATTTTACCAGAAAATTATGGCCCGATATCAGGAAAGAAGACCTTTACAAAGCAATTATTGATTACCAGCAGCGGGAACGCCGTTTCGGACGTATCAGCGAGCAGGTGAATCTTGATGATGTTGACCGGTAAATGAAGAATGCTATGCGGAGAAGATCTTTTTTGATCGCGATCACAATAATATTTCTCAATATTTTCCCTTCGTTCTCCCAGCAGGATACTCTGGACCTGAATGTGCCGACGATGGACTATTCCGGCACGCGGGAGTATATCCTGGGAGGGATCACCATCACGGGGGTGAAATATCTCGACCGACAGATACTGAAACAGCTGACAGGGCTGGTCCCCGGCCAGACCATCCTGGTGCCGGGGACGGCGGTGACCAAGTCGGTGAAAAAATTATGGGACCAGGGCCTTTTCTCTGACATCAAGGTCTTCTCCACACGCATCGACAGCGGCAAGATCTACCTGGAGTTTTACCTCCAGGAGCATCCCCGTCTCTCGAGGATCACCTTCAAGGGCATCCGCAAGAGCGAAAAGAGCGACCTGGAAGAGAAGATCAACGTGATGGCCGGGAGCCAGGTGACACAGAACCTGATCAATACCACTGTCAAGATCATCCGCGATCACTTCGTGGAGAAAGGCTTCCTCAACTGCAAGGTGAACATCATCCGGAAAAAAGACCCGCGTTTTCAGAACACGGTGATGCTGGAAGCCGATATCGAAAAGGGCCCCAAGGTGAAGATCGAGGAGATCAACTTCGAAGGCAACAAGGTCTTTACGGACAAACGCCTGCGGAGGGTGCTGAAGAAGACCAAACAGAAGGACTACAATATCTTCAAGGCTTCCAAGATGGTGGAGAAAGACTATAAGGAGGACAAGAAGAAGCTGCTGGAGTTTTACAACGAGAACGGTTACCGTGATTTCAAGATCCTCAAGGACTCTCTTTACCGTATCAGCGATAACAGGGTAGGCCTGCTGATCAGGATCTATGAAGGACAGCGTTACTACATACGGGATATCACGTGGGTGGGGAACACCAAATATCCTTCGCAGTACCTCAATAAGGTGCTGGAGATCAAGAAGGGGGATCCGTACGACAAGAAGCGTCTGCTGGAGCGTACCAATACCGATGAGGATGCTGTCAGCTCCGTATACATGGACAACGGTTATCTCTTCTCGCAGATCATTCCGGTGGAGAAGAGGGTGGAGGGTGACTCCATCGATCTGGAGATCCGCGTTTTCGAGGGGGAGCAGGCGACCATCAACAAGATCATCATCCGGGGCAATGACAAGACCAACGAGCATGTGGTGCGGCGTGAGCTGCGTACCCTGCCGGGAGACCTTTTCAGCAAGCGCGACATCATCCGTTCGGTACGTGAGCTGGCGCAGCTGGGGCATTTCGACCCGGAGAAGATATCACCCAATCCCATCCCCAACCAGGCTGCCGGCACGGTGGATCTGGAGTATGACCTGAAGGAGAAAGCCAACGACCAGTTCGAGATCTCCGGCGGGTGGGGTGCCAACATGCTGGTGGGGACCATCGGCCTGCGCTTCAACAATTTCTCGGCGCGCCGTATCTTCGAGCCCAAGGCCTGGCGGCCCATACCCACGGGCGACGGCCAGTCGGTGAGCCTGCGGGCACAGACCAACGGCAAGTATTACCAGGCCTACAGCTTCGGCTTTACCGAGCCCTGGTTCGGCGGAAAGAAACACAATACTTTCTCTTTCTCGGTATATCGTACCGGCCAGACCAACGGCCGGAAAAAGGGAGACCCCGCCCGGC
Organism: uncultured Rikenellaceae bacterium; assembly: GCA_964649775.1. Classification (GTDB taxonomy): domain Bacteria; phylum Bacteroidota; class Bacteroidia; order Bacteroidales; family VadinHA17; genus DRPN01. Next base: position 1,323 of record CAZYQV010000245.1, on the reverse strand, counting down.
AGGGACTGAACATCACCGGTGTGACCACAGGCCTCCAGCGCAGGCTCACGTGGCCCGACGACTATTTCAGCCTTTATACGGGGATCACCTTCCAGAACTACGAGCTGAACAACTGGACACAGCGTTTTCTTTTCTCCAACGGTAACTCCAACAACTTCAGCCTCAATCTGACCTTCGGCCGTTATTCGGCCGGTCCCAACCCGGTGTATCCCATGGGAGGTACCAATATATCGCTCTCCCTGCAGGTCACACCCCCCTATTCACTCTTCAGCAATAAAAATTATGCAGATCCGGAAATGCTTGACAGTGAAAGATATAGATGGATCGAGTATCATAAATGGCTCTTTAAGACCGACTGGTATCTGAATTTGGCAGGAAAATTGGTGTTGTATACACGGGCCCAGTTCGGATATCTGGGATATTTCAACAGGGATATAGGCCCCTCACCTTTCGAAGGGTTTGACGTAGGAGGCGACGGCATGTCGGGATACAATCTCTATGGCGTGACGACGGTAGCCCTGCGAGGTTATGAGAACGGTTCTTTGACACCCATGGTGCAGAACAGGAACGGCGTCTGGAAAAAGTCGGGGAACGTCTACGAGCGTGTCACCCTCGAGCTGCGTTATCCTGTCACCCTGCAGGCGCAGGCCACGGTGTTCGTGCTGGCTTTCCTCGAAGGAGGGAATGCCTGGTACCGCATACAGGATTTTAATCCTTTCGGTATCGTCCGCTCGGCAGGTGTGGGGATGCGTGCTTTCCTGCCCATGTTCGGCCTCCTGGGGATCGACTGGGGATACGGTTTCAACACGGTGCCGGGCAAACCCGGCGCCGGAGGAAGTCATTTCCACTTCGTGATCGGTCAGGAATTTTAAGATGTTTCATATAAAATCTTGCTATTATGAAAAAGTTCATTGCGGTTTTTGCCATTATCATAACAGGCACGCTGGTCTCCTGGGGCCAGAAGTATGCTTTTGTGGATACGGAATATATCCTGAACAACATACCTTCTTATAAGGCGGCTCAGGACAAGCTGGATAATCTTTCCAAGCAGTGGGAGAAAGAGATACAGGACAAATATGCCGAGATTGATAAGCTCTACAAAGCCTATCAGAACGAGGCTGTCCTGCTCACGCCGGATATGAAAAAGAAGCGGGAGAACGAGATCATCACCAAGGAAAAGGCGGTGCGCGAGTTGCAGAAGAGATATTTCGGCCAGGAAGGGGATCATTTCAAGAAGAGGGAAGAGCTGGTCAAGCCCATCCAGGATGAGGTGTATGCCGCCGTCAAGCAGCTGGCCGTCGACGGCAACTATGCCGTGATCTT